>NZ_JBEXDB010000021.1:0-74475 GCF_040605575.1 Streptomyces sp. NPDC005566
GCGCCGGATACGGGCTGGGGGTTCCAGCCCGTATCCGGCGCCCATGCACTGCCCGGTCGGTTACGCCCAGAGCTGGCCGTGGAGGGTTTCGATGGCGGCTTCCGTCGTGGGGGCGGTGTAGACGCCCGTCGACAGGTACTTCCAGCCGCCGTCCGCGACGACGAACGCGATGTCGGCCTGCTCGCCCGCCTTGACGGCCTTGTTGCCGACGCCGATGGCCGCGTGGAGGGCGGCGCCGGTGGAGACGCCCGCGAAGATGCCCTCCTGCTGGAGGAGTTCGCGGGTGCGGGTGACGGCGTCGGCGGAGCCGACGGAGAAGCGGGTGGTGAGGACGGACGCGTCGTAGAGCTCGGGGACGAAGCCTTCGTCGAGGTTGCGCAGTCCGTACACGAGGTCGTCGTAGCGCGGCTCGGCGGCGACGATCTTGACGTCCGGCTTGTGTTCCCGCAGGTAGCGGCCGACTCCCATGAGCGTGCCGGTGGTGCCGAGGCCTGCCACGAAGTGCGTGATGGACGGGAGGTCGGTGAGGATCTCCGGGCCGGTGGTGGCGTAGTGGGCGCCTGCGTTGTCCGGGTTGCCGTACTGGTAGAGCATCACCCAGTCGGGGTGTTCGGCCGCGAGTCGCTTGGCGACGCGGACGGCTGTGTTGGAGCCGCCGGCCGCCGGGGAGGAGATGATTTCGGCACCCCACATGGCGAGGAGGTCCCGCCGTTCCTGCGAGGTGTTCTCCGGCATGACGCAGACGATGCGGTAGCCCTTGAGCTTGGCCGCCATGGCGAGCGAGATGCCGGTGTTGCCGCTGGTCGGCTCCAGGATGGTGCAGCCGGGCGTCAGGCGGCCGTCCTTCTCCGCCTGCTCGACCATGTGGAGCGCGGGGCGGTCCTTGATCGAGCCGGTCGGGTTCCGGTCCTCCAGCTTGGCCCAGATGCGGACGTCCTCGGACGGGGACAGCCGCGGGAGGCGGACCAGGGGCGTGTTGCCCACGGCCGCCAGCGGGGAGTCGTACCTCATCAGCGCATGCCGCCGGCGACGGCCGGGAGGATGGTGACGTTGTCGCCGTCGGTGAGCTTGGTGGAGATGCCGTCGAGGAAACGGACGTCCTCGTCGTTGAGGTAGACGTTCACGAAGCGGCGGAGCTGGCCGCCGTCGACGATGCGCTCACGGATGCCGTTGTGGCGGCTCTCCAGGTCGGCGAAGAGGTCGGCGAGGGTCTCCCCGCTGCCTTCGACGGCCTTGGCGCCGTCGGTGTAGGTGCGGAGGATGGTCGGGATGCGGACCTCGATGGCCATGGCGTGGGCTCCTGTCGGAAGCGGGGAGTGGCGTGGGGCGCGCGTCTGTGCCCCCGCGCTGGGGGTGGTGCGTCTGTGGTGGCGCTCGGGGCCGCGGCTCAGGCGGTCGGGCGGCTCACGGGCAGGCTGCAGCGGGACAGATCGCGCTGGACAGCCTGCACAGGTCGACGTGCAGCCGCGCGACGAGCAGCATGCCCGGCGTCTTGTCGCTCACGTCATGGGGAACCATGCGGTCATCGTATCGATTCCCGACCGGGAATCCGGAGTGTGATCCCACATCGTGGATGGTCAGCGTTCGCCATGTGGACAACAGCCTGGGGCGGCGCTCCTGGCGCCGCCCCAGCAGGGCTCAGGAGGCCGGGGCGTACGCCTCGACGACCTCGACGTCCTCCTCCGTGATCTCGCCTTCCACGATGCGGTACGAGCGGAACTGGAAGGGGCCCGACTCGTCGGTGTCCGCGGTGGAGACCAGGACGTAGTGGGCGCCCGGTTCGTTGGCGTACGTGACGTCGGTACGGGAGGGGTAGGCCTCGGTCGCCGTGTGCGAGTGGTAGATGATCACCGGTTCCTCGTCCCGGTCGTCCATCTCGCGGTAGAGCTTCAGCAGGTCCGTCGAGTCGAACTCGTAGAACGTGGGCGAGCGTGCGGCGTTGAGCATGGGGATGAAGCGTTCCGCGCGGCCCGTTCCGGCCGGTCCCGCGACCACGCCGCACGCCTCGTCGGGGTGGTCGGCGCGGGAGTGCGCGACGATCTGGTCGTAGAGCGCCTGGGTAAGGGTCAGCATGGCGCCAGGATAAGCAGACGGGCCCCTGCGTACCGAGGAGCGGTACGCAGGGGCCCGGATGCTGGACGGGCCGTTGGGGCAGCCGATGTCCTGAGGGCGCCTTCGCGCAGGTCAGCGCTTGGCGAAGGAGGTGTTCTCGGGGTTGCGGGACTTGAGCACCAGATACGAGACGCCCAGGATGAGGCCCCACAGCGGTGCGCAGTACAGCGAGATCCGGGCGTCCTTGTCGACGGCCATCATCACGATCACCAGGCCGATGAAGGCGAGTGCGAACCAGCTGCTGAACGGGGCGCCGGGAGCCTTGAACGTGGACTGGGGCAGTTCACCGCGGTCGGCCTTGGCGCGGTAGCGGAGCTGGCAGACGAGGATCATGATCCAGGCCCACATGCCGGAGATGGTCGCGAAGGAGACGACGTAGTTGAACGCCTCGCCGGGCCACTGGTAGTTGATCCACACGCCGACGAGCATCAGCCCGGCCGAGAAGGTGGTCCCGACGAGCGGGAGGCCGTTCTTCGTCAGCTTGGTGAAGGACTTCGGTCCCTGCCCGTTGAGTGCGAGGTCCCGCAGCATGCGTCCGGTGGAGTACATGCCGGAGTTGCAGGAGGAGAGCGCGGCGGTGAGGACGACGAAGTTGACGATCGCGGCGCCGACGCCGAGGCCCATCTGCTCGAACGCGGCGACGAACGGGGAGACGCCCGGCTTGAACGTGCTCCACGGCACCACGGACAGGATCATGATCAGCGCGCCGACGTAGAAGACGGCGATGCGCCACGGCACGGTGTTGATGGCCTTGGGGAGAACGGTCTTGGGGTCCTTGGACTCGCCGGCGGTGACACCGACCAGCTCGACCGCGAGGAAGGCGAACATGACGATCTGGAGGGTCATCAGCGTGCCGCCGATGCCTTCGGGGAAGAAGCCGCCGTCGTTCCACAGGTTGGCCACGGTCGCGGTGTCACCGGCGTCGGAGAAGCCGATCGTGAGGACTCCGGCGCAGATGAGGATCATGCCGACGATCGCGGTGACCTTGACCATCGAGAACCAGAACTCGAGCTCACCGAAGAGCTTCACCGAGATCAGGTTCGCGCCGTACAGGATGACGGTGAACACCAGCGCGGACAGCCATTGCGGGATATCCCACCAGTACGTCATATAGGTGGCCGCTGCGGTGACTTCGGTGATTCCGGTGACGACCCAGAAGAGCCAGTACGTCCAGCCGGTCACGAATCCGAAGAACGGGCCGAGGAATTCACGTGCGTACTCCGAGAAGGAGCCGGATACCGGGCGGTACATGAGGAGTTCGCCCAGGGCCCGCATGATGAAGAAGATGACCAGACCCGCGATGGCGTACGCCAGGATCAGACTGGGCCCTGCCCGGTCGATGGCCTTGCCGGCACCGAGGAAGAGCCCCGTGCCGATGGCGCCGCCGATGGCGATCATCTGGATCTGCCGGGCTCCCAGGCCACGCTGGTAGCCCTCACCCGTCGTACCCGTGTCCACGGCCTGGCGGCCGGGCTGTCCCTTGTCGTCGACCTGCGCCGATGTCATGGTGTTGCGCCTTTCTCCACGCCGATCCGCGCCCTCGTAGGCGTCGGATCAGGTCCTGATCCCCCCGGATATGGATGGAGTGCCGCCGGCGTTCGGCCGGCTTGTAGCGCCCCCGGGGACAGGGGTGGCGTCCCCGGGCGGTCGTGAAGATCTATCACGGGCGCCCGGGCGGGCCATCGGACATTATGTGGCGCACACCACAGGAAAAAGCGGACAAGGGTTTCCAGCCGCTGCAAAGAAGGCTATTCAGGTGACGGGATCGTTATTCGGATTTGAGCATCCGTTGAGCGAACGGAGCACGGCCGGAACACGGCTGCCGGAAGGCGGCCGTCCGAACAGGACGGCGCGCACGCGACCGGCCGGAACGCAGCCGGACACGACTCCGGCACGTGACACGTCAGTGGGGCATCAGTGTTTCGACGAGCGTTTCCTGGAGGGCGCCCAGCCAGAGATAGGCCATCACCATCGGCTTGCGCGGATCGCTGTCGGGAAGCCGGTAGAGCGAGCCGTCCTGCCCCTCGTCCTCGTCGGACACCTCGAGACGGGTACCGATCGTCAGCCTCAGGTCGTTGAGGGAGCCCAGCCAGCTGCGGCACTCGTCGGCGGTGAGGGTGAGCACCGCGCCGCCGTCCTCGGCCGGCGTGAGCGCGTCGAGCGTCCGCACGACCAGGAGGGCGTCGTCGCGCTTGCGGGTGCGCAGGTCGTTCTCGGTGAAGCGGCGGAACTCCGCGGACGCCTCGCGCAGTTCCTTGTCCTCGTTCCCGTACGCCTCGGGAAAGAGCCTGGCGAGAGCCGGGTCGGTGGGCGGTTCGCTCGGACCCTCGGCGAAGAGGGAGGCGAGCGGGTCCTCGCCGTCGGCGGGTTCGTCGCCGGGGCCGACCAGTTCCAGGAGCTGGACGGCGAGGGAGCGCAGGATCGCGATCTCGACCTCGTCGAGAGCGACGGCCGCGCCGCCGCCGGGGGTGGCCTCGAAATGGCCGGCCATGGATTCTCCGATGGATGGGTCGGGCGGAGGGACAGCGGTCAGGTCAGTTGCGGTCCTGGGTCAGCGTGGCCCAGAGCCCGTAGCCGTGCATGGCCTGGACGTCGCGTTCCATCTCCTCGCGGCTTCCGCTGGAGACGACCGCGCGGCCCTTCTGATGGACGTCCAGCATCAACTTGTGCGCCTTGTCCTTCGAGTAGCCGAAGTAGGCCTGGAAGACATACGTCACATAGCTCATGAGGTTGACCGGGTCGTTGTGCACCAGCGTCACCCAGGGGACATCGGGCTCGGGGACGGCGAAGGTCTCCTCGGCCGATTCGGGACGTTCGATCTCTACGGGGGCAGCAACGCTCACCTACCCCATGCTGCCACCAGGAGGGGCCCCGCGCACAAACGGAGCCCCTTCGCCGCCCCGGCAGCGCTAGATCTCGTCACTTTGACGAATAGGGGGTAGCATCCCTGCCATGAACTCAGCGGACCTTGGGCGACGGGTCGGTGTGCCGTCGACCGCACTCTTCACCGACCAGTACGAGCTCACGATGGTGCAGGCCGCACTGAAGGCGGGCACCGCCGACCGGCGCTCCGTCTTCGAGGCCTTCACCCGGCGGCTGCCCGAGGGGCGGCGCTACGGCGTCGTCGCGGGCACCGGCCGGGTGCTGGACGCCGTGGAGAACTTCCACTTCGACGACGAGATGCTCGGCTTCCTGCGCGACCAGAACATCGTCGACGCCCCCACGATCGACTGGCTGGCCGACTACCGGTTCAGCGGTGACATCTGGGGCTACCCGGAGGGCGAGGTGTACTTCCCGGGCTCGCCGCTCCTGCGGGTCGAGGGCTCCTTCGCCGAGTGCGTGCTGCTGGAGACCGTGATCCTCTCGATCCTCAACCACGACTCGGCGATCGCCGCGGCCGCTTCCCGGATGTCGGCCGCGGCCGGTGGCCGCCGGCTCATCGAGATGGGCGCCCGGCGCACCCATGAGCTGTCCGCGGTGGCGGCGGCCCGTGCCGCGTACATCGGCGGCTTCCACACCACCTCGGACCTGGCGGCCGGCTTCCGGTACAACATCCCGACCGTCGGGACGAGCGCGCACGCCTTCACACTGCTGCACGACAGCGAGCGGGACGCGTTCCGGGCGCAGGTGGACTCGCTCGGCCGTGGGACGTCACTGCTGGTCGACACGTACGACGTGACCGAAGCGGTGCGTACCGCGGTGGAGATCGCGGGGCCGGAGCTCGGGGCCGTGCGGATCGACTCGGGGGACCTGCTGCTGGTCGCCCACCGGGTACGGCAGCAGCTGGACGAGCTGGGCGCCACGCAGACGAAGATCGTGGTGACGTCGGACCTCGACGAGTACGCGATCGCCTCGCTGGCCGCCGCGCCCGTCGACGCGTACGGGGTCGGCACGCAGCTGGTCACCGGGAGCGGGCACCCGACGTGCTCGATGGTCTACAAGCTGGTGGCCCGTGCCGGCTCCGCCGATCCTTCCGACCCGCTGCTGCCCGTCGTGAAGAAGTCGCTGGGCGCGAAGTCGTCGAGGGGCGGCCGCAAGTGGGCGGCGCGCCGGCTGGACGAGTACGGGGCGGCCGAGGCCGAGGTGATCGGCACGGGGCCCGTTCCGGCGGAGCTGGCGGACCGGCAGCTGCTGGTGGAGCTGGTCAGGGGCGGCGAGGTGGTCGCCCGCGAGCCGCTGGAGGCCGCGCGTGAGCGGCACGTCGCGGCGCGCAAGGGGCTGCCGATGTCGGCGATCCAGCTGTCCCGGGGGGAGCCGGTGATCCCCACGGAGTACGTGTGAGGCGAGGCGGACGGGGGCCCGGTGGCGGCTTCGTTCCGGCCGTGCGGGGTACGGGGCGCAGACCCGCCGGGTGCGACCCCTCCCGCACGCTCCGTGGAGTCTCTAGGCTCGTCGGCGTCCCCACTGTCCCGTTTCGCCCGCCGCATCCCCGCCGGATCCCCGTCGAACCCCCACCGAAGGACACCCGTCATGCATCGCGCCTTGATCGTCGTTGACGTTCAGAACGACTTCTGCGAGGGCGGCAGCCTCGCGGTGGCGGGCGGCGCCGATGTCGCCGCCGCCATCACCGACCTGATCGGTGCCGCCCAGCCCGGGTACCAGCACGTGGTGGCCACCCGCGACCACCACGTCGACCCGGGTGACCACTTCTCCGCGCAGCCCGATTTCGAGCACTCCTGGCCGGTGCACTGCGTCGCCGGTACGGAGGGTGTGGGCTTCCACCCGAACTTCGCTCCCGCCGTCGCCTCCGGCGCGATCGACACCGTCTTCGACAAGGGGGCGTACGCCGCGGCGTACAGCGGGTTCGAGGGCCTCGACGAGAACGGCGTCGGGCTCGCCCAGTGGCTGCGGGACCGCTCCGTGACCGCTGTCGACGTCGTCGGCATCGCCACGGACCACTGTGTGCGCGCCACCGCGCTGGACGCCGTCCGTGAGGGCTTCACCACGCACGTGCTGCTGGACCTGACGGCCGGTGTCGCCGAGGGGACCACTGAGCGGGCCCTGGAGGAGCTCCGCACCGCGGGCGTGGAACTGTCCGGCAAGCCGGTCGTCTGACCGCTCCCGGGGCCTTCAGGCGGCCGGGCGGACCGGTCCCGCGTATCCGGTGGGTCCCAGCAGGGCCCGGATGGGGTGCCAGAGCTCCTGGCCGGTCTGCGGCGCGGTCCGCCAGAGCAGCCCGTCCGGGTGGTGCAGCACCGCCGTGACCTCGTCCTCGGTCGGCGGCTGGGAGTTGCCGCGGAGGTAGACGGCGCGCAGTCCCAGGTTCCGCAGCCTGGTCAGGGCACGCGCCCGGGTGGCCGCGTGCACCAGTACGCGCACCGGGCCTCCGGGCCCCGTTCCGTCCGCCGGCCGGTTGAGGGCGACCGCCACCACCACCGTGCCGTTGGGCAACCTGCAGAAACCTCCGCCTGCCATGCTTTGCGCTCCCCCGTGAGACATCGCGTCAATAAGGATCGAACAAGACGCACCTAAACACGATCGGCCGCCGCCCGCTAGAGGGCGACGGCCGATCATGTTCTGACCTGCGGTGTTGCTGACTACTTGGTCGAGGGTCCGACCTTCACGGTCATCGTGGAGCCGCTGATCGGCTCGCTGATGATCGAGATCCGGGTGTTGGTGTCAGAAACCTTGACACTTCCCGTCGGGTTCTCCGCGTACCAGTAGGTGCCCTTGCGGTCGTCGAAGACCGGGACGCCCAGCGAGGGCTTGATCTTGAGCGCCACGTCCGCGTTGTGCAGCGTGAAGCCCTTGTTCGGGTACCAGCTGAACGGTGCGTCGAAGGGCTGGATCTTGTTGCGCAGGAGCGAGCCGTTGGCCCACTTCAGCGGCTTGGCGTGCGAGTCCACCGGCAGGATCAGGCCCTGTCCGTGGTGGGCGGAGGTGTTGTTGTCCTTCTGGGAGGTGTCCCAGAGCCACACCATCAGACCGTTCTGGTACGAGTAGTGCTCGACCCAGTCGGGGCGGGTGGCGGAGAAGCCGAAGTTGTACGGCCCGACCTCGAGGGTCTTGTCGTACGACACGTACTGGCGGTTCTCGGCGATGTAGTACTGCGGGTAGTCGTTGGTGAACGACTCACCGATCCGCGAAAAGCCCTTGGCGGTCCAGCCGTTGTCGTCGCCCTCGGCGTTGTCCGTGAAGAGCGCGGCACCGTCGGCGTTGACCGTGATGGCGTCGGCCGCGAAGCCCTTGCCGCCCGCGCCGCCGTCCGTCTGGTAACGGAAGCGGAGGTCGAACTTCTTGCCCGCGTAGGCGTCCAGCGAGTACGTGAGCTTCTTGTACGCGCCCGAGACGTCGGTCAGGGCCGGCTTGTCGCTGGCGTCGCGCGGGATGGCCACGCCGTCGGCCTTGCCGTCGAGCGCGGTCCAGCTGGAGCCGCCGTTCTCGGACACCTCGGTGTAGAGGTAGTCGTAGTCGGCCTCGATGTCGTACCAGCCGGACAGGTCCAGCGAGGCGGACGTCTTGCCGGTCAGGTCGACCGAGCGGGTCAGGGTGTTCGACAGGTCGTCACCCATGTCGCTCCACCACTGCTTCGAGCCCTCGGCGGGCTTCGTGACAGTCGTGGTGACGGCCTTCTCGGGCAGCTCGACGACGAGCGCCTGCTTGTTCTTGGTGTTGTACTCCGAGACACCCAGCTTGTGGACGGAGTTCGTCGCGGCCTTGGCCGTGGCGTAGTCGAGCCAGCCCAGCTGCAGCTTGTCCCAGGCGGTCATGTCGCCCGGCAGGTTGCCGATCTCGCCCGTGCCGGTGCCGAGCCAGGAGCCCGCCGACATCAGGGACCAGAAGCCGACCGAGTTCTCGCCGCCACCGGAGGTGTCGTACAGGTCCGGCAGACCGAGGTCGTGGGCGTACTCGTGGGCGAAGACACCCAGGCCGCCGTTCTCGGGCTGCGCGGTGTAGTCGCCGACCCAGATGCCCGTGTCGCCGATCTCGGCGCCACCGGCCTTGTTGCCGGCCGGGCCGGTCGCGCCGGCGTTGGTGCCGTACGCGTACCAGCGGTGCGCCCAGAGAGCGTCGGTGCCCTGTGCGCCGCCGCCCGCCGACTCGTCCTCACCGGCGTGGACCAGCTGGAAGTGGTCGATGTAGCCGTCGGCCTCGTTGAAGTTGCCGTCGCCGTCGAAGTCGTAGCGGTCCCACAGGTCGTACTGGGCGAGGTCCGCCTTGATCTGCTCCAGCGTGCGGCCCTTGGCCTTCTGGTCGGCGACCCAGGCGTTGACGCCGTCGCGGACCGTGTCCCACACGTTGGCGCAGTTGGAGGAACCGCAGTAGTTGGAACCGTAACGGGCCTCGTTGTACGGGACCTTGACCCAGTCCGAGACCTCGCCGTCGACCGAGTAGCGCCCGGAGGACGTCTTCTCGTAGTACGTCTTCAGCGATTCCTTGCCCTTGCCCTCACCGAAGTAGAGGTCCTGGAAGTGCGCCTGGTCGTAGTCGGCCTGCCAGGCGGTGCTGTTGTCCTTCGCCGGGTCCGGCTCGGCTATCTGGTTGTGCTGCGGGCCGGGCGTGCCGCCGTACTTCTTGACGGGCGGCTTGGGGCCCTCGCCGTCCGGGTCGAACATCGTGGTGTCGTCGACCTTGTCGCCGAACTCCACGAGGACGGTGAATATCTTGTCGGTCTTCTCGCGGCCGAGCTCGACGTACTTGTTGCTGCCGAGCTTGACGACCTTGGAGCCGCCGCGGGTCGAGACCTTCTTGTCACCGGCCAGCACCTGCTCCAGCGCGGCCTGACGCTGGGCGTCCTGCTCCTTGCTGAAGGGGCCTTCCAGGTCGTGCTCGCTCGCCTTGACCGGTGCGGGATCCCGTCGGTCAACGATGGAGGCGCCGGATCCCGATGCCTTGTCATCCGCCTGGGCGGTGGCGAAAACCGACGCCGTCGCGGCGGTGGCGGCCAGCGCCACAGCTACCGCGGTGGCGCGTAGCGCTCGTCTCTGAGTGATCACTTGATGCAGTCCTCCCCGGCGTTTCGCGTCCGCGGCATGGGGGTTGAGCAAAGCCGCGCGCGTCAACGCGTCACAAGTGACGACATTCGATCGGAAGTATGAGAGAAAAGACAGATCTTGACTTGCACAGGCCAACTGCACTATGCAGGAGCCGAATTCCGCTATCCGGACGTTCGGCGCTTTGCCGTCGCCCCGTACAACCGGCGCGTCGCGCCGCCCGATCGGCGACAGCGTGATTCAGTGCGCCCCCCGTGCACCGGTACCGTGGGTTAGGTCACGCTTACTACGTGTTCCTCCCGGGCATCCACCGTCGTAGAGTCGATTGACAGTGCGACCGTGTTGAGAGACTCCCCCAGCCGATGCCCCGAGGACGGATACCGCCATGCCGCGTCCGACTGCCGCACAGTTCTCCTACGGTTCGGTCACCGTCGTCTTCGCGACCCTCGCCATGCTGCTGCTGTCCCGCACGGACTCGGGCATCGGTGTGGCCGTCATCTGCGCCGCGGCCCTGGGGCTCGGTCTGCTGGTGGCCGTGACCGTACCCCTGCCCAAGCGCCCGAAGGTCCGGACGGCACCGGCGCCCGCCGCCGCCCGTACCCACCGCACGATCGAGGACATCGAGATCGCCGCCGCGCACACGGAGCGCATCGGGGAGCATTCACTGCACCGCTGAACGGCCCCGCCCTCACGGGATGGCGACCACGACCGTCTTGGACGCCTTGTCCTGCAGCGCCTGCCGGTACGGCTTGTCCGTGAACATCAGCACGATGTTGATCAGCCACCACAGGCAGGGGCAGCACAGCAGCGCCGGGACCCACAGGACGACGGCCCGCATCAGCGCGGAGCTGGTGTCGGGCACCGAGCCGTCGTTGAGCATCGCCACGCGCATCTTCAGCAGCCGCTTGCCGAGCGTCCGCCCGTCCTTGTGCGTCAGATACGTGTCGTACGCGACGTAGGCCACCAGGCCGATCAGCGACCAGAGCAACTGATGCCCGCTGTAGGTGTTGCCGATGGCATCACCGAAATCGTCGTCGCCACCGTCCGAGGTGACATCGACCGCGCCGCCGAACGGCAGCGAGATCAGGTACAGCGGGATCGAGATGATGAGGAAGTCGATCAGCCGCGCCAGGATCCGCCTGCCCGGCTCGGCGAGCGGCGGCATCCCGGCCAGCGGATCCTGGCCGCCGTACTGCCCGCTGCCTCCGAACGGATCCCGGTCGTGCGGCGGAGGTGGCGGTGGCGGCCCGCTGCCGTAGGGCGAGCCGCCGGACTGCGGCTCGGAGCCGTGCGGCGGCCTCTTGGAGAAGGGATCGTCCTCGGGCGGCTGTCCCGGTGGCGGCGGCGGTTCGTTGCTCATGGGGGCAGTGCACCCCGCCCCGCACAGCCCCGCAACGGCTCAGGTGCTTTCGGGGGACGGGAGGCGGCACACGGCGTAAGCGGGGCCCGTCCCCCGCCGGCTGACCCGCCCTCAGCCGGCGACGAACGTACGCGCCGCCTTGTCGTGCCAGCACTGACGCCACGGGCGGTCGAACAGGCACCACAGCACGTTGACCACGCCGATGACGAGAAGGCCCAGCACCCCGTACACCAGCCAGCGGCGCAGCGCCGCCCCGATCGTGGGCGGCCCGTGCGACTCGATGTCCCGCACCTCGAGCCCGCAGATCTTCTTGCCCGGCGTGCTGCCCCACTTGGCGGTGGGCAGCGCCTCCAGTACGAAGCCGAACACCAGGAACACGCCGAGTACGGCACCGAACAGCCCGGCCGTGGTGGCGTCCAGCAGCCAGACGGTGACCGTCTCGCCGGACTGCTTCGCCGCCTCGATCTTCTCGTCGATGTGGTCCATCGCCTGGGTGACCAGCGGGAATCCGATCGCGCCGACGACCGCGCCGAGCAGGATCGTGTCCAGGATCCGGGCGGTCAGCCGCTTGCCGAGCCCCGCGGGCCGGGCGGACGCCTGGGCCCGGGCGAGCTGCTGGAAGGGGTCGTCGACCGGAGGCTTCCAGGGCACGACGGGCGGCTGCTGTTCGGGCCGGGCGCCCTGCTGCTGTGCGGGCATCGGGCGCTGCGGCTGGTGCTGCCGCGGCGGCTGTTGCTGCTGCGGGCGGGCCGTCTGCTCGGGCTGGGCCAGCTGATGCGCCTGCTGCGCCCAGGACGCGGACCCGCCGCCGGGACCGGGAGTCAGGGGCGTGTTCACCTGGGGCGCCTGCGGCTGGGACCGGGCCTGCGCCTGGGGCGGGTTCGAGGCCTGCGGCGGGGACCCGGCACCGGGCTGCACGGCGCGGATCGACATCGTGCCGTCGGCGGGCGCCGGTCCCTCCTCGCGCGGACGCGGCGGACGGCCGCCGCCGTCCCGTCCCACGGCACGGATCGTGACCGTACCGTCGGTCGGCGGAAGATCCGCGTCGCCGCTGCCGCCGGGCCGGTCGGCGACGGCGCCGTCGGCCACGTCACCGCTGCCGTCCCGCATGCCGGGAAGCGCGCCGCGCGTCGGGTCCGGCGCCCCGGACCGGCGCGGATCCTCGGACGCGCGGTCGGAACGGTCAGCCGGAGCGGCGGGGGACGACGGTGCGCCGTCGCCGGGCGTACGGGGATCCGGTCCGCCCCAGGAGACACGGCGGTCGCGGTCACCGCCGAAGCCGGTCTGCCGCGACGTGTCGGCCTGCCAGGCCGTCGCGGGTTCCGGGCGGCCGCCGGTGGCACCCGCCTCACCGCCCGCGCCGAGCCCGTCCTCGTCGAAGAACATCGGCCCGGTCTCGTCCACCGGGGCGGTCCGCCGCGCCGTCGGCTGCGGGGCGGCATCCTCCGCCGGGAAGGGCGCCGCAGGGGTCGCCTCCCCCTGCCTGGGTGCGGGCCGGCTCGTGCCGGGAACCCACGTCGCACCGTTCCAGTACCGGACATATCCGGGAATGGACGGGTCGGGGTAGTAGCCCTCGCGGGGGCTTTCGTCACCGGGTGCCGGGGTTGGGGCGCTCATCACCGTGGTCCCGTATCTCTTCGAGGCCTCAGACCGGCCGGCGATCGGAGGGTGGCGTGGCACCGTCCGATCGCCGGCCGGCCTCCATACAAGGGTCCACATCTATCAGACCGCCGTGCACCCCCGGGCCGGTCCTGCCGTTTGGACCACTTTCCGGGTCCGCGGAAGTTTTTCTGGGAAGTCGCGTCATGGATGGCCGGGAGGGCGCTCTCTCCTTGTGCGGACCGGTCGAGGGACCGGCCCTACGAGCATCGGAAGGTCGTGCACCCTCATGCAGAACATCGTGGAACGGGAACTGGAACTGAAGCTGGTCCTCTCGCCGGAGCGCTCGGTCCCCGTACCCGCCCGGCTGTCCTACCTCACCGACGACCCGTACGCCGTGCACATCACCTTCCACATCGGATCCGAGTCGCCGGTGCACTGGACGTTCGCCCGCGAGCTGCTCGTGGAAGGGGTGTTCAGGCCGTGCGGGCACGGGGACGTACGGATCTGGCCGACCAAGGTCGACGAGCACAGCGTCATCTGCGTCGCGCTCACCTCGCCCGACGGCAACGCCCTTCTGGAGGTGCCGTCGGCCGCCGTCACCGCCTGGGTCGAGCGGACCCTGCGGGTGGTGCCCCCGGGGTCGGAGAGCGCGCTGCTCGGCCTGGACGGCGCGCTCGCCGAGCTGCTCACCCCCCTGCCTGCCGACGACCTGTGGCTGAGCGACCCGTGGCCCTCCGACGAGTCCCAGGACGGCGACGCCTGAGTGCGGCGGGACAGAAGTGGGGCAGGGCAGGAGTACGGCGGGCAGGAGTGGGACGGGCGGAGGCGGACCGGCAGAGGCGGACGAGCAGGACGGGTCAGAACAACTTGCCCGGGTTGAGCAGGCCCAGCGGATCGAAGGCCGCCTTGATGCCGCGCTGCAACTCGACTCCCACCTCACCCAGTTCGCGGGCGAGCCATTCCTTCTTGAGCACGCCGACCCCGTGCTCGCCGGTGATGGTGCCGCCCAGTTCCAGGCCCAGCGCCATGATCTCGTCGAAGGATTCACGGGCCCTGCGGGACTCGTCGGCGTCGGTGTGGTCGAAGCAGACGACGGGATGGGTGTTGCCGTCCCCCGCGTGGGCGACGACGCCGATGGTGAGGCCGAACTTGCCGGCGATGGCGGCGGTTCCCTCGATCATCGCGCCGAGCCTGGAGCGCGGCACGCACACGTCGTCGATCATCGTGGCGGACTTGATGGTCTCCATGGCCGGGAGCGACAGCCGACGCGCGTGCAGCAGGAGTTCGGACTCGGCGGCGTCCTCGGCGGGCACGACCTCGGTGGCGCCGGCCTCGGTACACAGTTCGCCGACCGCGGTCAGGTCGGCCGCCGGGTCGGGGGTGTCGAAGGCGCAGAGCAGCAGCGCCTCGGTGGATTCGGGGAGTCCCATGGAAGCCATCGCGTTGACGGCACGGACGGTCGTACGGTCCATCAGTTCGAGGAGTGAAGGGGTGTGGCCGCGTTCCATGATCCGGCAGACCGCGTCGCAGGCGGCCGCCGCGGAAGGGAACTCGGCGGCCAGCACGAGCTGTTGCGGGGGCTGGGGCCTCAGTGCGAGGACGGCTTTGACAACGATGCCGAGACTGCCCTCGGAGCCGACGAAGAGACGGGTCAGGTCGTATCCGGCGACCCCCTTGGCGGTGCGGCGGCCGGTGTTCAGGAGGCGCCCGTCGGCGAGGACGACCTCGAGACCGAGTACGTACTCGGCGGTGACGCCGTACTTCACGCAGCACAGTCCGCCGGACGCGGTGCCGATGTTGCCGCCGATGGTGCACATCTCCCAGCTGGAGGGGTCCGGCGGGTAGTACAGCCCGTGCTCGTTGACGGCGCGGGACAGCACGGCGTTGATCACACCCGGTTCGACGACCGCGATCCGGTCGACCGGGTTGATCTCCAGGATCCGGTCCATCTTGACGAGGGAGAGCACGATGCAGCCGTCGGAGGCGTTGGCCGCACCCGACAGACCCGTCCTGGCGCCCTGCGGCACCACGGGGACGCGCAGCGCCGTGGCGGTCCGCATGACGTGCTGAACCTCCTCGACCGTGCGGGGGAGCACGACGACGGCCGGAGCGCCCGCGTCGCAGAAGCTCGCCATGTCGTGGGCGTACGTGGCGGTGACATCCGGGTCGGTGATCAGGGCATCGGCCGGCAAGCCCGCGCGCAGCTGTTCGAGAAGATCGTCCATGATCCAAGCGTGTCACCCGGGGCCAATGGTGTGAACCCGTCTGCGCCAGCGATCGCGCAGCGCGATGTGATCTTCGCACTGACGCAGAGTGAGGCGCATGGATGCCATGCCGCAGCAGAATCCGGAGCCACCCCCCTCCACCCTGCCGCCGGAGGGCGCGACGGCCGTGCCACCGCCTCCCACGCCGATGCGCACGACACTGCGCAGGGCGGCGTTCGGTGCGGTGGCGGGCGCCGTGCTCGTGGCCGGCGCGGTGGTCGCCGTACCGGACGGCGACCAGGAAGCGGGGCCCCTGCCCGGACCCGTCGCGCGGGCGGAGGCTGCGGCGGCGGCCGGCTCCCCGGCGTCCCTCTCCGACCTCACGGCACTGATCGGGGACCGGCAGGAGTGGGTGGAGACGCATCCCTCCGACGCGCCGTCCTGGGCGGTGCTCGGTACGGCGTACGTGGAATGGGGCCGGCGTTCCGCGGACGCGGCGTACTACACGCGGGCCGAGCAGGCCCTGCAGCGCTCGCTGGCCGCGCAGCCCGGTGAACGCGGCAACGCGGAAGCCTGGGTGGGGCTGGGGGCGCTCGCCAACGCACGGCACGACTACCTCGCCGCGAAGAAGTGGGGCGAGACGGTACGGGCCCGGCAGCCGAAGAACTGGACGGCCTACCCCGTCCTGATCGACGCCTACAACGGCCTCGGCGAGTACACGGCCGCGGGCAGGGCCACGGAGAAGTTCGGATCGCTGCGCAAGGGCGTTCCCGCACTCGCCAGGACCGCCGACATGTACCGCGGCCAGGGCTGGCGCGAGGACGCCCTGGCCACCGCCCAGGAGGCGGCGGACCGTGCCACCACCCCCGCGGAGAAGGCGGAGGCCCTGCACCGCCTCGGCGACCTGGCCTGGGAGCGCGGCGAGCCCGCGGAGGCCGCCGCACAGTACGAGGCGGCCCTGCGCACCGACGGCAACCACCTTGCCTCCCGCGCGGGCCGGGCCCGCGCCCTGGTGGCCCTGGACCGCACGGACGAGGCGCTGGCCGACTACCAGACGGTGAGCGCGAAGCTGCCCCGCCCCGAGTACGTACTCGAACTGGGCGAGCTGTACGAGTCCCTGAACCTGGACGGCGACGCCCGCACCCAGTACACGGAGCTCCGCAAGCTGCTCGCGCAGGCGAAGTCGGCCGGAGTGAACGAGTCCCTGACCGAGGCCCGCTTCGAGGCCGATCACGGCGACCCGGCGGCGGCGGTGGACCTGATGCGCGCCGAGTGGTCGGCCCTGCACCGCAGCTCGGCGGCGGCGGACGCACTCGGCTGGGCACTGCACCGGGCGGGCCGGTCGGAGGAGGCGCTGCAGTACGCGGAGCGGGCGGTGGGGACGGGCGTCCGGAACGCCTCGTACACGTACCACCTGGGTGTGATCGAGAGCGCCCTCTCCCAGAACGGCCCGGCCCGCAATCATCTGGAGGAGTCCGTCCGTACGAACCCGGTGTTCTCCCCGCTGGCCGCTCCCCTGGCGCAGGCCGCCCTGGACTCCCTGGGTGAACCGGCTCCGGGCGGCCCGGCGGACATGCAGCCGGACCCCGAACCGGTCCCCGAGCCGGAACCGGTGAAGCCCGAATCCTCCGAGTCCGAACCGGCGAAGCCCGAATCCCCCAAGTCCGAGGCCCCGAAGGGCGAGGCGTCGAGGGGCGAAGCGCCGGAACCCGATTCCCCGAAGCCCGAACCGGCTCCCGCACGGCAACAGGCGCAGGCGCAGGCCGCACCCTCCGCCTCCCCCGGGACGGCGGTGTCCTCCCCGCGTCCCTAGGAGGCTCCGCACGGCCCGTCCGGGGTCGCAAACGGGGCGGGGGGCCGGTTCCTCACCGGCTCCGCGCCCCGTTGTCGCGATCAGTGGCGCGAGGGTGTCACCGCACCGTGGTGCTGGTGCTCACACCGGTCGGCCTGAGGGGCTCGTAGCCCGTGGCCAGGAGTTCGGCCCTGACCTTCAGCCCGTCGCGCCCGCCCGTACCGCCGTCATCGCCGTCACGCCGCGGGTGGTCGCGGTGGGTGACGATCAGTGCGGTGCGGTAGGTGCCGTTCGGGCTCAGGCCGACGCTCGGTGCGGGCGACACGACCCCGGTGAGCGTCCGGCCCGGACCTGCGAGGAGGGCGAGGGGCCGGCCGTTCGCCGTCACGGTGAGGTCTCCCGGGACGAGTGCCCGTCCGTTCGAGAAGGTGAAGCGGGTGCCGACCGCCCGGTACTCGGGGCCGTCCGCCGGGTCGGTGAAGGAGACGAAGCCGCTCGCCGTGCCGCCCCGCGTGCGCGGGCAGGGGTGGCTCGCGTGGTGGCAGGGCCGGTCCTGGCTGCCGCGGTTCAGCACCATGAGGCCCTGGGCGAGCCCTTCGACGGCGAAGTCGTACGTGGTGCCGTTCACGGTCAGGTTGTCCACGAAGGTGTCGAGCGAGGCCTCGACGTCACCGAGCCTGCCCACGTTCGCGATGAGGCCGATGACCCCGTCCCCCGGGGCGTCGCACTCGGCGGCGTAGGTGCTCAGGGGCGAGTCGGATCCGGCGGGCAGTGCCGGGTCCGTCGGCAGCGCCCGTGAGGTGCGCCAGAGCGAGGCACCGGTGGACTCGAAGTGCTGCCAGGTGTCCGGCACCACGCCGGCGCGTCCCTGGCTGTCGGTGGCGAGCTGCGGCTGGAAGCTGAGGGTGGTGAACGCGCCCCCGCAGACCATCGGGAGCTGGAGGTTCGCGGCGGTGCCCGTGGCGCCCCCCTCCACGGTCCTCACGAAGGAGTCGTAGGACAGCTCGGCTGCCGCGACGGTGCTCAGCGGGACCTGGGCCGTGTAGTAGTGCGCCGCCTGGGCCTGCTGCCCGCCCGCGATCGCGAGGTGCAGGCTGCCGTTGAACCGGACCGGGTCGGCGAAGGGTGAGACCTCCTGGATGCCGTGCGGCCTGTTCACGTTGCTCGGGGCGTCCTGCAGCCGGATCCAGGGTCTCCCCGGTCCCAGGTCGGCGGCCCTGACCTGCTGTACGACGTTCGCCGCCGCCGCGCCCACGGCGGAGGGGGTGAGCATGGCGAGGGATGCGCCGGCCGCCACTGCGGCGGCGGAGAGGGACGCGGTGAGGCGGTTCATCGAGTGGAGCTCCCGTCGGAAGCTGCGGCGCGCTCGGCCGCAGACCGCGGTGTCGCGGCTCCCTCATCCGTCCCACGCGCGGCAGGGACAACTCCCGCCGCGCCTCTACCTCACCCGTTCAGCACGGTCAAGGACCCCGCCGGCCCGAGCGTGTCCCGCGGACCGCACGCGGCACCACGCAGCGGGCGGGGCCCTCCGGCTGTTCGAAGGCCCCGCCGACGCACGGTGGATCAGAGGTTGCCGCGCTTCTCCTGCTCGCGCTCGATCGCCTCGAACAGGGCCTTGAAGTTGCCCTTGCCGAAGCCCATCGAGCCATGGCGCTCGATCATCTCGAAGAAGACCGTCGGACGGTCCTGGACGGGCTTGGTGAAGATCTGCAGCAGGTAGCCGTCCTCGTCACGGTCGACCAGGATCTTCAGCTCGCGCAGCGTCTCCACGGGGACCCGGGTCTCGCCCGCCCACTCGCCGAGGGTGTCGTAGTACGAGTCCGGGGTGTCCAGGAACTGCACGCCGGCCGCCCGCATCGCCTTCACGGACGCGACGATGTCGTTCGTGGCGAGCGCGATGTGCTGGACGCCCGCGCCGCCGTAGAACTCCAGGTACTCGTCGATCTGCGACTTCTTCTTCGCGATCGCCGGCTCGTTGATCGGGAACTTCACCTTCAGCGTGCCGTCGGCGACGACCTTCGACATGAGGGCGGAGTACTCGGTGGCGATGTCGTCGCCCACGAACTCCTTCATGTTGGTGAAGCCCATGACCTTGTTGTAGAACGCCACCCACTCGTTCATCCGGCCGAGCTCGACGTTGCCGACGCAGTGGTCGATGGCCTGGAAGGTGCGCTTGGCGGCCGGTTCGACGATCGGGGCCGCCGCGGTGAAGCCGGGCAGGTACGGGCCGTCGTAGCCGGAGCGGTCGACCAGCGTGTGGCGGGTCGTGCCGTACGTGGCGATGGCGGCCAGGACGACCGTGCCGTTCTCGTCCTTCAGCTCGTAGGGCTCGGTGATGCCCTGCGCGCCGTGCTCGACCGCGTACGCGTAAGCGGCGCGGGCGTCAGGGACCTCGATCGCGAGGTCGACCACGCCGTCGCCGTGGGCGTTCACATGGTCGGTGAGGAAGGTGCCCCACTCGGTGGACGCCTTGATGACGGAGGTGAGGACGAAGCGGGCGGAACCGTTGGTCAGGACGTAACTCGCGGTCTCGCGGCTGCCGTTCTCCGGTCCGGAGTAGGCGACGAGCTTCATGCCGAAGGCGGTCGAGTAGTAGTGCGCCGCCTGCTTGGCGTTGCCCACGGCGAAGACCACCGCGTCCATTCCCTTGACCGGGAAGGGATCGGCCTGCCGGGCGGTGTCGGGGGTGGTGTGCAGAGTCTCAGTCATGTCCGAAGGTTCCCGCCGCTTCGCAAGGTGCGCAACAGTTCGCGGAATCGCTGGTCAATCTGTACAGGGGATGGCGATGATGGGCGGGCTATCCGTACAGGGTGCCCATCAGGAGGCGGATCATGGCGATCGATCATCTGGACGGCCGGCTCATCGTGCTGCTGGCCCGGGAGCCCCGTATCGGTGTACTGGAGGCCTCACGGCGGCTGGGAGTGGCGCGCGGGACCGTACAGGCGCGGCTGGACCGTCTTCAGTCGAATGGCGTCATCCGGAGCTTCGGCCCAGACGTCGACCCGGCGGCGCTCGGCTACCCCGTCACCGCGTTCGCCACGCTGGAGATCAGGCAGGGCCAAGGTGCCGACGTACGGGCCCATTTGAGTGGCGTGCCCGAGGTCCTCGAACTGCACACCACCACCGGGCAGGGCGACATGCTGTGCCGGCTCGTCGCCCGATCCAACGCCGATCTCCAGCGGGTGATCGACAGGGTTGTCGGTTTGGATGGCATTGTCCGGGCGTCCACGGCCATCGTCATGGAAAACCCGGTCCCCCTGCGTATTCTCCCGCTCGTCGAGCAGGCTGCACAGGACACCGACTGACCCGAGGAGCGTGATGTGAACTTCTGGGAGTACGTGAGCACCCGGCACCAGCAGCTGCTCACCGACGCGTTCCAGCACGTCAGCGCCGTCTTCCAGTGCATGGTCATCGCCACGTTGCTCGGCGTCCTGATCGGTGTGGTCAGCTACCGGAGCCGCTGGGGCGGGTCGTTGGCCGTCACGTCCACGGCCATGATCCTCACGATCCCGTCGCTCGCGGCGATCGGCCTGCTGATCCCCCTGGTCGGCCTCGGTGTCCCGCCGACCGTGATCATCCTGACCCTGTACGGGCTGCTGCCCGTCGTCCGCAACTCCATCGTCGGGCTGCGCGGTGTGGACCCTGCCCTCGTCGACGCGGCGAAGGGCATCGGGATGTCACGTACGGCGCAGCTGTGCCGAGTGGAACTGCCGCTCGCCTGGCCACCCATCCTCACCGGGATCCGGGTCTCCACCCAGATGCTGATGGGCATCGCCGCCATCGCCGCGTACGCCTCGGGGCCAGGTCTCGGCAACGAGATCTTCCGCGGTCTCGCCTCGCTGGGCAGTGCCAACGCGATCAACCAGGTCCTCTCGGGCACGCTCGGCATCGTCATCCTCGCCCTGCTCTTCGACGCCGCGTACGTCCTGCTCGGACGGCTCACCATCCCGAGGGGGATCCGTGTCTGAAACCGTCACCGGACCGACGGGGACTCCCGCGTCCGGCACCACCACCTCGGGTGCCACCATCCAGCTGGAGAACCTCACCAAGTCCTATCCCGGCAGTCCCGCTCCGGCTGTCGACAACGTCTCCATGGACATCAAGGCCGGCGAGACCGTGATCCTCGTGGGGCCCTCGGGCTGCGGGAAGTCCACCACGCTGAAGATGATCAACCGGCTGATCGAGCCGACGTCCGGGCGGATCAGGATCAACGACGAGGACGTCACCGACATGGACGGGGTGAAGCTGCGGCGCAAGATCGGCTACGCGATCCAGTCCTCCGGGCTCTTCCCGCACATGACCGTCGCGGAGAACATCGCCCTCGTGCCGAAGATGACCGGCTGGTCGAAGTCCGGGGTGAAGAACCGCGTCGAGGAGATGCTCGACCTGGTCGGTCTCGATCCGCGGGAGTTCCACGGGCGCTATCCGCGCCAGCTCTCCGGCGGCCAGCAGCAGCGGGTCGGCGTGGCACGGGCGCTGGCCGCGGACCCGCCGGTGCTGCTGATGGACGAGCCGTTCGGCGCGGTCGACCCCATCACCCGTGACCACCTCCAGGACGAGCTGATCCGGCTCCAGCACGAGCTGCACAAGACGATCGTCTTCGTCACGCACGACTTCGACGAGGCGATCAAGCTGGGCGACCGGATCGCGGTGCTGCGGGAGCGTTCGCACATCGCCCAGTTCGACACCCCGGAGGCCATCCTCACCAATCCGACGGATGACTTCGTGTCCGGGTTCGTGGGGGCGGGCGCGGCGCTGAAGAGGCTCAACCTCACCCGTGTACGGGATGTGGGGATCGCCGACTTCCCGACGGTGACCGTCGAGGACCCGCTCCAGTCGATCTTCGACAAGCTGCGCGACGGCGGACACAACGAGCTGCTGATGCTGGACCGCAGGAACCGCCCGTACAAGTGGCTTCGGCGCGGCGACCTGATGCGGGCCCGCGGCTCGCTGGCCCGGGCCGGGCAGTTGGTGCACGACACCGTGACCCGGGACGCGACGCTCCACGACGCGTTGGAGGCCGTGTTGACCGACAGCAGCGGACGGGTCGCCGTGACGGGGCGGCGCGGGGAGTTCATCGGCGTCGTGGACATGCACACGCTGATGAATTCCGTGCAGGAGCTCCTGGAGGCCGACCGGCTCACCGCGATGGAGCACCAGCACGATCTGGAGCACCTGCGGGTCCATCGGACCGAGGAGGAGCTGGAGGGGGGTGGCAGCGGGCTATGACCCCCAGTCATCAGGCACCCCCCGACGGGACACGGCCGCCCGGGGAGCACGATGTGCGAGGCCACGCCTTTCGCGACGAGGAGGCGGAGCCCTCCCCCGCGCCGGCCCGTCCGGCACGCCGGATCACCTGGCAGAAGCTCGTGGTGGTACCGGCCGTGTGCGCGGTCGTCCTCGTGGCGACATACCTGTGGATCTCCCACGTCGACCTCGACTCGATCGCGGAGAACTCGCTGGCCGGCGACATCGTCGAAGTGCGCTGGTGGCAGCACGTCAGACTGACCGCGATCTCCACCTTCTGGGTGCTGGTCATCGCGATCCCCCTCGGCATCGCGCTGACCCGGCGCGGCCTGAACAGGGCCGCCCCCGGCGTCACGGTCCTCGCCAACATCGGCCAGGCGACCCCGGCGATCGGGCTGCTGGCGCTGCTGGTGATCTGGCTGGGCATCGGCCCGTCCACGGCGATCGTGGGGATGGTGATCTACGCGGTACTGCCGGTGCTCTCCAACACGGTGGCCGGCCTGAAGGGGATCGAGCCGACGCTCGTGGAGGCGTCCCGGGGCATCGGGATGTCGCCCATGGGGACGCTGACCCGGGTCGAGCTGCCGCTCGCCGTCCCGCTGATCCTGGCGGGCGTACGGACGGCCCTGGTGCTCAACGTGGGCACGGCGACCCTGGCCACCTTCGGGGGCGGCGGCGGACTCGGCGACCTGATCACGTCGGGGATCCAGACGCAGCGGATGCCGGTGCTGATCCTGGGGTCCGTCCTGACGGTGGTGCTGGCCCTGCTGGTGGACTGGCTGGCCTCGCTGGTCGAACTGGCGCTCACACCGCGCGGACTGGAGGAAGCGTGAGGGTACGTACGGGCCTGGCATCGGCTGCCGCGCTCGCCCTGCTGCTCACGGGGTGCGGGCTGAAGAGCGGTTCGCCGCTGGTGGACGAGGTGGAACCGGGGTCGGTCGGGAAGGGGCAGCCGCTCAGAGGCGCGTCACTGACCGTGACCTCGAAGAACTTCAGCGAGAACATCATCCTCGGGCAGATCATGGGCCTGGTCTTCAAGGCGGCCGGTGCCGAGGTGCTGGACCGGACGAACCTGCCGGGGTCGATCAGCGCGCGCGAGGCCGTCGTCAAGGGCGAGGCCGATGCCCTGTACGACTACACGGGCACGGCATGGATCACCTACCTGGGCCATGCCAAGCCGGTCGTCGACCCGAAGAAGCAGTGGGAGGTCGTTCGGGACGAGGACAAGGGCAACGGGGTGACCTGGCTCCCGCCGTCCACGCTCGACAACACGTACGCCCTGGCCATCAGCAAGGAGAACAACGCCAAGTACCACCTGAAGACCCTGTCGGACGTGGCCGCGCTCGCGAAGAAGGACCCGAAGGCCGTCACGGTCTGCGTCGAGAACGAGTTCGCCTCCCGCGACGACGGCCTGCCCGGCATGCAGAAGCTGTACGGCATGAACCTGCCGGCCGCGAATATCAAGAAGATGGACGCCGGAATCATCTACACCCAGGTGTCCAAGTCCGACTCCTGCCTGCTCGGCGAGGTGTACACCACGGACGGCCGCATCAAGGCGATGGATCTGGACGTCATGGAGGACGACAAGCAGTTCTTCCCCAACTACAACGCGGCCCCCGCCATCCACACGGCGACCCTGAAGAAGTACCCGGAGATCGCCGGACTGCTGGCCCCGGTCACCGAGATGCTGACGACGCAGCTCGCGCAGGAGCTCAATTCGAAGGTCGACGTGGACGGGCAGGACCCGCACGAGGTGGCGCTGGACTGGCTGGTGGACGAGGGGTTCATCCGGGAGGGCTGAGCAGGGCACCAGGACTTCCAAAGAAGTCGTTGCAAAAAACCGGTTGCAAAGCAATCTTTGCAACTCTATGGTCGTGTCATGCCACCGAACGAGCCCGAGAACCGGCCGGTCCCGTACGCCGACGACCCGAAGATCCACCACGTCGACGCCCGCACCCTGCGCGGCCTCGCCCACCCCCTGCGCATCCGGCTGCTGAACACACTGCGTGAGTTCGGCCCCGCCACCGCCTCCCGTCTCGCCGACCGGCTCGGCGAATCGAGCGGCGCCACCAGCTACCACCTGCGCCAGCTCGCCTCGTACGGCTTCGTCGAGGACGACCCCGAGCGTGGCAAGGGGCGCGAGCGGTGGTGGAAGGCCGTCCACACGGGCACGGTCTTCGAGCGCAGCGAGAACTTCATGCAGCACCCGGACCCCGAGGTGCGCGGCGCCATCGGAGTCGTGCTGCACGAGGTGGCGACCACGCACGCCCAGGAGCTGAACACCTGGCTCGGCACGATGCACGAATGGCCCGAGGAGTGGCGTCGCTCCTTCGAGCTCAGCGACTTCAAGCTGCGCCTCACCCCCGAACTCTCGATGGAGCTCGCGGAGAAGATGCTCGACCTCGTCAACAGCTACCGGGGCCGCGTCCCCGACGACACCGAGGGGTCGGCCGTCGTCCGCACCCACCTGCACATGTTCCCGCGTCCCACCGACTGAGGGGATCACCGTCATGCACAGCGACGTCCACCATCTGCTCCACTCCTACCGCGCCACCGAACTCCGCCGCGAAGCAGTCCGGTTCTCCCCCGTACGCCCCGGGCTGCGCCACCGCATGGGCTGGACGATGGTCGAGCTGGGCCTGCGTCTGGCACAGGCCCACCCGGCCCCGGTACGCGCCACGCGAACGGCCTGAGCGTGGACGGGGGGAAACCGGCATCGCGGAACCGCACGCCACTCGCAGCCGTCCTGGCGGCCAGCTCCATATCCACGGCAGGCACGTCGCTGACCCTCATCGGGGTGCCGTGGTTCGTCCTGGAAACCACCGGAAGCGCCGGCCGGGCCGGTGTCGTCGCCTTCTGCGCGACCCTGCCGATCGTCGTCGCCGCGCTGATCGGCGGGCCCGTCATCGACCGGATCGGCCGGCGCCGGGTCGCCGTCGCCTCCGACACGGTCTGCGCCGCGGCCATCGCCACGATCCCGCTGCTGCACCACACGGGCGCACTCGAATTCTGGATGCTGTGCGCACTGATGGCGCTGAACGGGCTGGCCCACACACCCGGCAACACGGCGCGCTACGTCCTCGTACCCGATCTCGCCGCGCACGCCGGCACCACGCTCGCCCGCGCAGCCAGCCTCTTCGACGCGGTGTCGCGCGGTGCCCGCATGGTCGGCGCGGCGCTCGCGGGCGTACTGATCGCGGTCGCCGGCGCCGAGACCGTACTCCTGCTGGACGCGGCGACGTTCGCACTGTCCGCGCTGCTGGTCGCAGCCGGTGTACGAGGGGTCGGGGCGGCCGAGCCCCACAAGGCCGCGGCACCCGTCTCGCTGCGGACGTACCGCGCCGAACTCCGCGAGGGCTACACCTACCTGCTCGGCAACCGGCTGCTGCTCGCCGTGGTCGTCATGGTGATGTTCATGAACGGCACGGACCAGGGCTGGAACGCCGTTCTGCTGCCCGTGCACGCCGAGGGCGAGCTGGGCGGAGCCACCGATCTCGGGCTGCTCACCGCGCTGTTCGGCGCGGGCGGCCTCACGGGCGCACTGCTGTACGGGGCGGTGGGGCACCGCCTCTCGCGGCGGGCCGTGTTCACGGTGTGCGTGATGCTGTGCGGGGCGCCGAGGTTCCTGGTCGCCGCGCTGACCGGGACGACACTGCCGCTGGCGGTCACCATGGCGCTGGGCGGTGTCGCGGGCGGCATGCTCAACCCGATCCTGACGACGGTGACGTACGAACGCGTCCCCCAGGAACTGCGCAGCCGGGTGTCCGGTGCCCTCACCGCGGGCTGTGAGCTCGCCATGCCGGTGGGCGGTCTCGCGGCGGGCCTGCTCGTCGAGGGCATGGGAGCGACGGGGGCGCTGCTGGCGATGGGCGGGGTGTACTTCCTGGCGACGCTGAGCCCTCTGGTGTTCCCGGCCTGGCGAACCATGGAGGGGCCCGGGGAGCCGGTCAGCAGCTCGGTACCTTGTTCCCCTGCTCCAGAGCCTTCAGCGAGGACACCGCGTTCCTCAGTGTCGTGACGGGGATCAGCCTCAGGCCCTTCGGCTGCTCCGCCTTCGCTTCCTTGCACTCGGCCCGGGGAACGAGGAAGACGGTCGCACCGTCGCGCCGGGCGGCCTGCGTCTTCAGGGACACCCCGCCGACGGCGCCGACCGTGCCGTTGGCCTCGATCGTCCCCGTACCGGCGACGGTACGGCCACCGGTCAGGTCTCCGCCGGAGCCGTCACCCGCGAGCTTGTCGATGATGCCGAGTGAGAAGAACAGGCCCGCGCTGGGGCCGCCGACGTCCGCGAGGTGCAGGGTGATGTCGACCGAACCGGGGGCCTTGCCGAGGTACTTCAGAGCCGCGTCGACGGCGACGTCCTGGGACTCCTCCATGTCCTGGAGATTGTGCTGCTCGATCTCCTTCTCGGAACCGCCGGTCGGGTAGACGGAGTCGCGGGGCATGACCGCCCGGTCCGTCCTGAACCAGCTGTCGACCACGTCAGCGATCCCGACGTCGGCCGTCGGCCCGGTGGCGACGATGGTCGTCATCCGCAGCTCGCCGTCCGTGGGGCGGGTCGGCGCACCCTTGATCGTGATGACCGGCTTCCCCTGGTCGTCCCCGAGGACGTCCGCGGTCGTCCCGGGCTGCGCCAGGGTGAACGGCAGCGGCGCGAAGGCGGCCGTACCGAACAGGGCGAGGACCGGCAGCGCGCAGAGGGCGAGGATGCGGGGGCGCGAGAGACGAGTGAGCACCCGCCCAATCTAACCGCCGCCGCACGCCCCCCGTTCCGCAGGACTGCGCCGGGGGGCCGGGTCTCCCCGTCCGCCCGGCGCAGCCCCGGGGCGGAGCGGCTCCGCCCCTACGTGCTGTCAGCGCAGCGCGTCCGCGACCTCCCGGGCCGCGTCGAGCACGCGCGGGCCCACCCTCTCCGGCACGGCGTCGGCGAGCATCACCACACCCACGCTGCCCTCCACGCCGGACACCCCGACCAGCGGAGCAGCGGCGCCGCAGGCGCCGGCTTCCAGCTCGCCGTGGGTGAGGGTGTAGCCGGGATGGTCGGCGACCGTCTTCTGCCGGGCGGTGAGGATCGCCCGGCCCGCGGCGCCCCTGTCCAGTGCGTGACGGAAGCCGGCCCGGTAGGCGACGTGGTAGTCGGTCCAGGTCGGTTCGACGACCGCGACCGCGAGCGCATCGGCACCGTCGACGAGGGTGAGGTGGGCGGTCGCCCCTATGTCCTCGGCCAGGGAACGCAGCGCGGGCAGCGCCGCCTCCCTGACGAGCGGATGCACCTGGCGGCCCAGTCGCAGCACTCCCAGGCCGACTCTGGCCCGGCCACCCAGATCACGGCGGACGAGCGCGTGCTGTTCCAGAGTGGCGAGCAGTCGGTAGACCACGGTGCGATTGACGCCGAGTTTGTTGGACAACTCGGTGACGGTCAGGCCGTGGTCGGTATCGGCGAGCAGCTTGAGGACACGCAGTCCCCGGTCGAGCGTCTGAGAAGTCTCCGCGGTCACGACGCCCTCTCCCTCTTGGTGAGCGGGGCGGTTCTCCCGGAAGTGAGACGCCGGTCCCAGCGGCGACGCACGGAGAGGCCGCCGACTGGCCATGGCACCGGCTGCGCTCCGCGGCCACACTGCCACGGGGCGTTTCATGTTTCGGGGACATTAGCGACCGGGTCCGCTCAGCGGAAGCCCTCGTCCAGAATCCGGGCGCCGCCAGATACGCGATGACATAACCGCCGGTCAGCGCGGAACCGTCCGGAACTCGAACATCTACGCGCGTTCAAGTCGGGTGACGTCATGACAACGCTCCGTAGACCACACGTGAACGATTGTTAACTCACCGTAAATGGATTGGCAAAAAACTTTCCGTCCCCGGCGCCCGACGCGCCCTCGCGCGCCCCTCGGCGTCCGGCGTGCGCACCCCCACGCCGGACGCCGGGACAGGCGCGAGCGGCCTCGCGCACCGTGCCGACGCACCGTGACGAGCGATACATCGAGGCCTCGCACACTCAAACCCCCTGCACCAGGTGTCACAGGTTCTCCACGCCTGGATTGCAATTGATCATTTCAATTCATGGTCAACTCTTGAGGAAACTCTCGGGCTCGATAAGTGGATCGACCCGCCGCATACCACCGCAAGAGGGCATACAGGTAATTATCGGTGCTACGGGCCGACTCCGGGGACGCCAACAAGTCCCTGTCGAGGTCGGGGGACTGGATCGGCCTGGGCGCCGGCATCGTCGTGGGAGGAGGCATCGCCGCCCTGCCCGTGCCCGGCACCACCGTCGCGGGCGTGGCGATCGCTCCGCTCGTCACCGAAGCCGTCGGCGAGGCCGTCAACACCTTTATCGGGCAGGAGGTCGACAAGGGTGTCGACGCAAGGGAAAAAGACCCCACGGAGGAGGCTCAAATGACCAGCGAAAATTTCTACGACAAGGGATTCGACCAGCTCGGTCGCGCCTACGACACCTATGTCAAGGAAAATCCCGAGCTGGGTGAAACCGGTGACGAGCAGAACTGGGCAGAGGGCATCAAGAACAGCTACGACCTGGGCTCAGGCCAAGACGACTATCGCGGGCGTGCCCCGTACGAGGACTGATCGGCATGCGAAGAGCAGTCACCCGTACCAGGAACGAAACGCATGTACGGGCGTCGGTGCGCTGGGTCGTCTGCGCGGTGCTCGCGGGAGGCGGGGCCACCGCATGCTCCGACAGCGACGGGGACCGCGTGAAGCCTCCTGAGGTCCTCTCGGCATCCCAGGTCTGCGGCGGAACGCTGTCTGCGGCGGGCGTGGCCGCACTGGAGCGCATCGGGGGAAACGGGTACACCGAGCTGAAAGATCCGGAAAGGTGGTCGCCGGATTCAGCCGCGAAGCGCCTTGAGGATTCCGCGGTCTCCCACTACGAGTGCAACCTGTACCGGGAGGGCGACGAGAGCGGACGCCCTCTGATGACCATCGGGTTCATGGCGAGGAAGAGCCACCCGGATCCGGCTGAGGCAGCCAAGGACAAGGACTACGACCAGCTTTTCTACCCGCTCGGGTTGTATGCGTCGGCAACTGGAGACCTCGCCACCTCCTTGTTCTTCGCCTGCCCCACGGAGCGGGCCGAAGGCAGTACTCCCTACGTGAAGGCCGACATGTACTCGGCGAAGAACAAAATGAACGCCGGCAGCACCGGCAAGGACCGCATGACGATCCTCAATGACGTGTCCCGCGCCCTAGCCAAAGAACTGGGCTGCACCGCACAGGCGAACCTGCCCGCCGAAGTGCCCGACGCCCTGCCCGAATGACACCGCGGCCCCGGTGCACACGCGGATCACGCCGCCCGTGCACCGGGGCCTGTCGGGCCGCCGGGCTCACCGCATCCGGGTGGCCCACTCCTGGACCTTCTTGATCCGGTCCTGGATCTGCCCGGCCGTCGCCTCCGCGCTCGGCGGCCCGCCGCACACCCGCCGCAGCTCCGTGTGGATCACACCGTGCGGTTTGCCGCTCTGATGCGTGTACGCCGAGACCATCGTGTTGAGCTTCTTGCGCAGCTCCAGCAGCTTCTTGTGCGTGACCACCGGCCGGTTCTCGGCCGCCTTCTCCAGGAGGTCGGCCTCCGCGGCCGGCTTCTGGCGGCTGTGCGCGATCTGCCGGGTCTGCCGCTTCTGGAGGAGCAGCTGCACCTGGTCGGGTTCGAGCAGTCCCGGAATGCCCAGGTAGTCCTGCTCCTCCGCACTGCCCGGGTGCGCCTGCATGCCGAACTCGGCACCGTCGTACAGCACCCGGTCGAAGACCGCGTCGGACTCCAGCGCCTCGAAGGGCAGCTGCTCCTCGGTCTCCTCGTCCTCGAGCTTCTCCGCGTCCGCGAGGAGCTGGTCCTCCTCGGCGAACGGGTTCTCCTCGTCGCTGCCCTTCTTCGGCTTGTCGAGCACGTGGTCGCGCTCGACCTCCATCTCGTTCGCGAAGTCGAGCAGCATCGGGATCGTCGGTACGAAGACGGAGGCGGTCTCGCCGCGCCGCCGCGACCGTACGAAACGGCCGACGGCCTGCGCGAAGAAGAGCGGCGTCGAGATGGTGGTGGCGTACACGCCGACCGCGAGGCGCGGCACGTCGACGCCCTCCGACACCATGCGGACCGCGACCATCCAGCGCGAGCCGTCCTCGGTGAACTGGTCGATCCGCTTCGAGGCGGCCTTCTCGTCGGAGAGGACGACGGTCACCTTCTCGCCGCTGATCCGCTTGAGGATCTTGGCGTACTCGCGCGCCGACTCCTGGTCCGTCGCGATGACGAGGCCGCCCGCGTCCGGAATACCCTTGCGCACCTCGGTCAGCCGCTTGTCGGCGGCGCTCAGCACGTTGGGGATCCAGTCGCCGGTGGGCGCCAGCGCGGTGCGCCAGGCCTGCCCGATGGCGTCCCTGGTCATCGGCTCGCCGAGCCGGGCGGCGATCTCGTCACCGGCCTTGGTGCGCCAGCGCATGTTGCCGCTGTAGCTGAGGAAGATCACAGGGCGGACGACGCCGTCGGCGAGCGCGTTGCCGTAGCCGTACGTGTAGTCGGCCGAGGACCGCCGGATGCCGTCGTTGCCCTCCTCGTACGCCACGAAGGGGATCGGGTTGGTGTCCGACCGGAACGGCGTACCGGTGAGCGCGAGCCGCCGGGTCGCCGGGTCGAACGCCTCCTGGCACGCCTCGCCCCAGGACTTCGAGTCACCGGCGTGGTGGATCTCGTCGAGGATCACGAGCGTCTTGCGCTGCTCGCACCGGTTGCGGTGCAGCATCGGACGCACGCCGACTCCCGCGTACGTGACCGCGACCCCGTGGTACTCCTTGCTCACGGGACCGGCGCTGTAGTCGGGGTCGAGCTTGATGCCTATGCGCGCCGCGGCCTCCGCCCACTGCTTCTTGAGGTGCTCGGTGGGTGCGACGACGGTGATCTGCTGCACGACGTGGTGGTGCAGCAGCCATGACGCGAGCGTCAGCGCGAAGGTGGTCTTCCCCGCGCCGGGGGTCGCGACGGCGAGGAAGTCGCGCGGCTGTTCCTGGATGTACCTCTCCATGGCGCCCTGCTGCCAGGCTCGCAGCTTGCCGGCCGTGCCCCAGGGGGCGCGGCCGGGAAAGGCGGGTGAGAGGTGGTGGGAGGCGGTAGTAGTCACGGTCTCCGGTTCGGGTCTCTCGGGTACGTGGTGCGGCGTCGATAGGACAACCGGGCCACCATACGGCGCTCCGGACGGATCCTTGTACGAACAAACCGAGGGTCCGTGCGGGTGCGACTCAGCTCACATACCTGAGTGCAGGGAACGTAGCCGTTGGGCGATCTGCCCGACGTCATCAAGACTGCCCATCGCAACCTCGATGACGAGCTTGTACGCCTCGTCCTGGTCGACGTCGACCATTTCCGAACCGTTGAAGTCGAGGAACACGACTGTGCACATCCACGCCATGCGTTTGTTTCCATCCACCAGGGGATGGTTCACGGCTAGCGACTGGAGCAGTGCGGCAGCCTTTTCGAAGAGATCCGTGTATGCCTCGATGCCGAACATCTGGGACTGGGGGCGGTGGACCGCCGAACTGAGAAGCCCGAGGTCGCGGACCGCCACCTGCTGCCCCCCGCAGGCAATCTCCGCCAGGTCCAGGACCTCCTGGACCGTCAGGTACTTCACTACTCCCCCAGCCTCCGAAGCAGGTCGGCGTGGCGCGCCGCATACTTGGCACCGAGCCGGCGGACCTCATGCATGTCCGCTTCCTGGGCGAGGTACCGGTCGACCGCCTGAAGCACTATGGCGTGCATGCTCCGCCCCTCTTCTTCCGCGCGGAGCTTGAGCGCCTCCTGCTGGTCGTCACGCAGACGCAGATTCATAGCCATACCGACACGGTACCATTAGTGGGGTCACATCGGTACCACTATTCGGTCCGCACCCGCGTGGCCACCCACGCCCCCACCAGCGCCACCCCCGCCATCGGCAGGAACACCGCCGCGAACGCCCCCGGGTGCGACCCGGCGGTCCCGCTCCCCACCGCCCCGTGCACGGCCGCCCCCACCGCACCGCCGCCGAGCGCTGCGAACGCCGCACCGCCGCCGGTGAGCAGCAGCACGTTGGATAGCCCGTCCGAGATCTGCAGTGCGGCCGAGTTGCCGCCCGCCTCCTGCGGGGCCGACAGCTTCAGCAGCAGCACGCTCGTCGACGCGATCACCATGCCCATGCCGAAGCACCCGAAGGCCCACGCCACCGCCACGATCCAGACCGGCACCGACTCGATGAGCACGGTCGGCGCCGCCGCGATCGCCAGGGCGACGAGGACCATGCCCGCGACCATCAGGGACTCCCTGCGCGCTTCCAGGCGGGGCCGGGCCAGTACGTACGAGCCGAGCGCCCACGTCAGCCCCCCGGCCGCGAGCGACAGCCCGGCCATCGTCGGGGACATCCCGCGCTGGGTCACCAGCATCAGGGGTACGAAGGACTCTGCGGCGATGAACGACCCCGCCGACACGCCGCGCAGCAGGATCACGGCGGGCAGCCCCCGCGCGGCCCGCATCGTCCCGCGGGGCAGCAGCCCGCGCACGGCGGGTACGAGCAGCGCGGCACCGGTCACGGCCGGGATGAGTGAGAGCCAGCGCAGCTCCTGCCCGGCGAACTGGAGCAGTCCCGCACCCAGCGAGATCCCCAGCGCGAGCCGGATGCGCCGCCCGTCGAACGGCTCCGCCCCCGCCGCGGCGTCCGTGGGCCCGGCCGCCATCCGCCGGATCGCAGGCAGCGCCAGGCCCAGCGGCAGCACGATGAGCACCGGGATCCCGACGAAGACCCAGCGCCAGCCCAGGTGCTCGGTCACCGTCCCCGACGCGAGCGGCCCGACGACGGACGGGACGATCCAGGCGGCCGAGAACGCGGCCATGATCGCCGGGCGGATCCGTTCCGGGTAGGCGCGCCCGATGACGACGTACAGAGCCACGATCACGAGCCCGCCGCCGACGCCCTGGACGGCCCGCCCCAGGATGAACATCCACATGCTCCCGGCCGTCCCGGAGAGCAGCAGCCCGGCCCCGAACGCACCGATCCCGGTGGCGAGCGGCGCGAGCGGCCCACGCCGGTCGGCCCACTGCCCGGAGAGCACCATGGCGAAGAGGCTGGTCGTGAAGTACGCCGAGAACGCGAACGCGTACAGCGGAATACCGTGCAGCTCACGGGCGGCGACCGGCATCGCGGTACCCACGGCGGTCGCCTCGAAGGCGATCAGCAGCACGACGGAGACGATGCCGATGCTGAGCGCCCGGTAGGTCCGGCCCAGCACGCCCTCCGCCGGGGCGGCGTCGACGCTGACTTCGAAAGGGATCGTGACGTCGGCGTCACGCGGTTCCAGGGCGCTCATGGAGCCAGAGTAAGGGGCAAACAACCAACTGAACCCTGTCGGTGGACGGGCTCCCACTCGTCCCTTGGTCGTAGGACCGCCCGCGGAACATGAACGCGGTATGGCAGTCGCGTTGCAGCGGGCCCGACACCCTTGAGGCCCGTGCGTCCCGCGCCTAACGTCGACAACGCAACGAAGAAGAGGCACATGGCCGTGTGCCCGAGTGGTTTAGGGGCTCGACTGCAACTCGAGTTACATCGGTTCGATTCCGGTCACGGCCTCCAGCGGGAGAACCCGACAGGGAACGGCCGCCCCCATGGTGCGGGGGCGGCCGTTCCTGCGTGCGCAGGCCCAAGGGGCCTCCGGACGCTGGGTCAGGTGACCGAGCCGGTGTACACGGCTACTTCGGGAGGCCGCCACTGTTCTCACAGCCGAGTTCATCCACCGACTTGAGCGAAACCGCACGCAGGATGGTCACGTTCAGGTTGCGAGTGCCGGAGGTCGGCCTCCCCGGTGGCAGACATCCCACGTTACGTAGCCGCAGGCAGTACGGAGGGAATGACGGGAGGCGTCGTGCACCCCATCTCTTCCGTCACCGACTGAGCAAACGCTCTCAGCAACTCCCATCGAAGTTCCGCTCCGAGGCTCGCACCCGACACCTCGAACTGGAGCGGCAGATCGGACGACTGCGATGTAGTTGCTCCGGGCACCGCGCATGCCGCGAGCAACTGCATCCGGGCCGGCCCAGGTTCAGGTGCCACATACACCGATTCGTTCACCTGACGCCACGTCCGTCTGTTCTTCGGATTATCCATCAGGCCGAGTGAGAGAACGGACCACTTCACCGATACATCAACGGTGCCGCTCAGTTGGTCCCCCTCGAACACATCGATTCGGCAACCGGTGTAGGAGTTGTGTAGCAGATCCGACTTCTGCCACTGCTTCGCCTCCCGTACGAGACCGTCCGCCAGCACATCCGCCTGAGGTGTCCCGCTCACCTCGACATTGCTTCCGCCTGTCGTCTTGACTGCCGCGTCCACGTTCCCCGCACCGAGCAACGACTTGCACCGCCCCAGTTCCGGGGGTTCTGCGCGGTCCTCACTCCCGGAACACCCCGAAAGAAGACCGCCGATAACCAGAACCGCGATAACGGTCAGCCGGTTCGAGTTGCGCAGCATCATCACTTGACCCTCCCCTGATCGCCGGCGGCAGTTTTGCCGTTCCCGTAATAGGTCTCGATATCCAAGGAAAGCTGCTGCTTCTCGTGCGCCGACATGCCGACCTCGTCCGCGTAGTTGAGCAGGGGGGTGACAGCGCCTTGCTCCCCTACAGCCTTGAACTTGTCAATCCCTGTCAGGGCGACGTCATTATTGTCATATTCGCGCTCCTTCAGGTAGTCCATCGTCTCGCCGGCGTATCCGGTGTCAATGGCCGCAGTCGCGGTATCCATGACGAGAGGAACTGCTGTAGCGGCTACTACGCCTGCGGCGGGACCCAGGACCACCGCAGTACCGACACCCACCACAGCTCCTACGCCGGAACTGACACCGAATTTCCTCCACTCGGCATCTTTTTCCATCTCAAGTATTTTGGCATCCTCTTCACCCTTGAACTGTTGATGGATCCCGTCAATGCGCGATTCGTCGAGAATCCCATGCACCTTCGCCCCGTTGGCCCCGAAGATCAATGCGGAATCCTGGTGCTCAGCCCCGAATGCCTTCAGCCCGCTCGCCTCGTAGACCTGTTGTGCTGATGACAACGACTTCCAGCCCTCTTCATCTGCTGCCACCACACCCATAAACCGGCGACTCGCGGCTTCGCCGAAGTCAGTCCGCCCGGAACCATCACTGCTGTTCGCAAACAGCGAGTCACGCCCGAGTTCGTCGCCGGCCGACCCGAAGTTGTACGTGGAGTAGTTCAGGTCGTCGATATACGCGGCACCCATACGCCCCAGGTTGTCCTTCAGCGCTTCGTGGCGGCCCAGCAGACCTGAATCCGAACCGTAACTGTCGATGACCTCCTTCATGATGCCCGCCGTCACCTCGTCCCGCTTCAGCGTGGGCATGGGGTCGTCCCAGGCATGTCCGGTAGTCGCCGCTTCCAGAGCCTTTCCGAGCGCATCGGGCATGTAAGCCATCGACTTCTTCGCGTCATCAGGGTCGTGACCCGTGACGTCGTAGAACGGGTCATAGTCCTCGTTCTGGAAGAAGTCCAGGTAGCTCGATATCGTCTCCCCGTCCTTGTTCTTACCGAGGTCCGCAGCTCCACCCTTCGGAGTACCGTCCTCGTTGTAAGCCGTGGGGTCGGCGGAGAAGAACTCCTTCGCGGCTTCCGGGCTGTGTCCCAGGGCTTCCATCATGCTGATCACCGGGTCGTAGCCGGAACCGTTGACACCCGAGGGGTTCAGCGGATTCTCGGGCCCGCCGGGCAGCCCCTTCGACCCGTAGAAGAAGTCGTGGTCCTTCTGCCGCAGCTGGATCACGTGTTCGGCGATGGGGTTGAGGAACTTGGGGTCGTAATTCCCGTACCGCATGATCCCGCCGAGCAGCTGGTACCCGTACGGCCCAGCGTTGTCGTACTTGGCCAGCGGGATGCGTTCCGTGCCCATCTTGCGGAGTTCCGGGCCCCACTCCGTAGTGAACGCCTTGTCATGGGAGGCGGTGGCCAGGTTGAGCCCCAGGTTCTTCTGGAGTTCCTGGATGTCCTTGAGCCGTGCCTTGTCGACCTGGCCGGACCGGTAGGTGTCCGTGGAGAGCTGGCCGAAGAACGCGAGCGACTTCTCAGGGCCGAGCTTCTCGTAGAAGTTCTTGGAGAACTCTACCGAATTGCTGTTGTCCTTCAGCAGTTCATTGAGCGACTGAAGTTCGGTGTGCGTGAGGTCGCGGCCCTTGGCTACCAGGGCGGCGGCCCGGGCGGCCTCCTCCTGGTCCAGCTTGGTGTACTTAGGAGCGTTGAAGTCCTTGCGGTCGGTGACGTTTGCCTCAAGGGAGTTCTTGAATGACACATCGGTGTCGTTGCAGTTGTCGACGATGAGGTCGATCTTCTTCTGCCATGACTCGATGTTCTTCCTCTCCTGCTGCAGGAACTGGGAGTAGTCGGGGTCGTGCCGTGCCGTGTTGTCTTCGGACAACGGGTGCAGCGCCGTGACCTTGCCGTGGCCGCCCACCCGGATACCGGCCGCGGGCCCTTCGTGGTCCCTGATGTTGATCAGGGCGTCCTTGGCCTTCTTGATGGCCTCGTGACCCTCTTCGAGGATCTGTTTCACACCCTTGGCCTCGGCCGCAGCGTCCGCGAACTCCTTGGCCGTCTTGCCGACGAACGCCTTGGTGACACCCGCGTTGAGCCCTTCCCAGGCCGCCTTGTCCGCCTTGGCCTTCATCCCGTCGGTGGCTTGGGTGGCGAGCTTGTCCAGCTTGCCCGCCATTTCCGACCAGTCGTCGGCCGCGGCCTTCAGTTTCCCCACCGGGGCATCAACTATGTCCTCGTAATTCAGCATGTGCGTACTCCCCCGAGCCCTACTTCATGTATTCCGTGAGCTTGGAGATCGGCGCCAGATCTCCCTCGATCTTCACTTCGTCCTTTGCGTGCTGGGCCTTGGTGTAATCCAGGTGATTCGAGATATGGGCGCAGGAATCCAGCAGCGTCTTCAGATGGGTCTGCCAGTAGTCGTGCACCTTGAGCACCGCCGCACCACTTGCGAAGTTGCCGTTGGTGAGCGCGATCGCCGCGTCGAAGGTGGAAGGACGGGCGCTGTCACCCTCCTTCGACAACCTCACCCTCAGGTCATAGGCATCATTTCCGATAGCACCGAGGTCGTCCCGGTTCACCACCAGATCGGGTGCACCGCCCCCACCCCCGCCGCCCTCGGCCGGAACGCTGTTGATCCGCATAGCACTCCGCGCGGCCGCCGCCGCGCGCAGTTCAGCCCATTCTTCATCGAACGTCACAAATTTCCCCAAGTTCATCCGCGCAGACCGCTTCGTCCGAATCACGCGGCCACCGACCTACTCACCGTATCGGTTTCATTTTCCCCCGCGCCGAGCGGACGAAGAAAGGCGTTCGTAATTCCGGGCGAAAGCGGCCGAGTGTCGGTACACCGGCACCCCTTGGACGGGACGGGCGCGGGGCCCTCGCTGAAGGCCCGCAGCGTAGGATCTGGCGCCTTGTCCGGCCGGGTCCACGGGGAGTGCGTGCATGGGTGTCGTCGTCTTCTTGTTCGTCATAGCCGCCGCGTTTCTCGTCGTGGCGTCGGTCGGCCCGTACCGGCTGTACTGGCGGGCCCGGCCGCGGGCGGCGCGGCAGCCGTCGGACGGGGCCCTCGCGTTCGGGCGGGTGGCCGCGTTCGGGGTCGCCGGGGTGTTCGTCTTCGGCGGCTGTTCGGTCCAGGCCGGCATCGACAGGGGGACCTGGAGCGCGAGCGAGGTGCGGGAGGCCGCCGAGGACGCGGCCGGGGCCATGGCCGCCGACACACAGATCCGCCGGGACCCGACGGAGGGCTACGCCTCACTGATCGAGGCGGACGTCCTGAGGGCGGGTGAGGACCAGGGGCCCGCGCACCGCATCTCGGTGGAGCGGGCCGGGGGCGGGCACGACTACGAGATATCCGGGGGCGGTGCCGGCACCACCGTCTGCATGCACGTCACGGAGGAGAAGTCCGCACAGGGCGGGATCTTCGTCCCGGGAGCGGACGGCGACAGCGGCTCCATCCCTGAGTACGACCTGACCGCCACCGTCGACGACGGCGCCTGCTGAGCCGGCAGGCGCCGCCGGATCAGGACTTGGGGGAGGCCACCGCCGCCTGCGGGCGGATCGGGAGGCGGTTGACCGGGCGGCCCGTGGCCGCGCGGACGGCCGCGGCCACCGCTGCGGGGGACGTCACCACCGGTACCGCCGAGGCCGCCTTGGCGCCGAAGGGGGCCACCACGTCGCGTTCCTCGATCAGCTTGACGATGCGGATGTCCGGAGCGTCCAGGGACGTCGGAAGCGCGTACCCCGTGAGGTCCGGGTGGCGGATCAGGCCACGGGCCGTGCGGAGGTTCTCCGTGAGGGCCGCGCCGATGCCCTGGGTGACTCCGGCCTCGATACGGGTCGCCAGCTGGGACGGGTTGAGGACCCGGCCGACGTCCTGGGCCACCGCCATCTCGACGACACGGATCGACCCGAGTTCGATGTCGACGTCGACGACCGCGCGGACCGCGCAGAAGGCCAGGCCGACGAACGCGTCTCCCTGCCCCGACGCGTCCAGGGGTTCGGTGGGGTGCGGGCGGCACTGGGCCGTGGCCCAGAGTTCCTTGCCGTCCATGGCCTCCATGACCGTCGTGGAGAGCACACCGTCGTACGAGGTGATCTTGCCGTCGGCGATCTGGAGGAGCTCCGTGGACATGCCGAACTTGTGGGCCAGGGGCTGGAGGAGCTGGGTGCGGACCATCTTGGCCGCGCGTTCGACCGCACCGCCGGAGACCCAGGTGTGACGGCCGTGCGTCGCCGGGCCCGCGGGGGGCTGGTCGGTGTCCACCGCCGCTACGTGAACCTCTTCGACGCCCAGGGTCTCCTGGACGATCTGGCGGGCCAGCGTGGTGAAGCCCTGACCGGTTTCGACGGCCGCGCAGATGACCGTGGCGACGCCGTCGTGGACCCGCACGGTGGCCGTGGAGACCTCGTCCGTGCCCTCGGCGCCGAGCATGTGGACCATGCCGAGCGCGTAGCCCACGCCGCGGCGTACGGCCCCGGGCTCGCCCGCGCCCTCGGGGCCTCCCGGGAGCAGCCAGTCGTCCTCGGGAGCGTCCTTCGGGAGGGCGGGCAGCGGGAAGTCCCGGACCTCGCGGAGCAGTTCCGCCACCGGTGCCGGGCACGTCACGGTCTGGCTGGTGGGGAGGATGTCGCCGGTGGACAGGGCGTTGCGGAGGCGGAGTTCGACCGGGTCGATGCCCAGTTTCGCCGCCAGCTTGTCCATCTGGCCCTCGTAGGCCGCGCAGACCTGCATCGCACCCTCGCCGCGCACATGGCCGGAGGGCGGGTTGTTCGTACGGACCGCCCAGCCCTCGATGAAGGCGTGCGGAACGACGTACGGGCCGCAGGCGAAGGCCACCGCTGCGGCCAGCGACTCGGACGAGGAGTCGGCGTACGCGCCGGCGTCCAGGAGGATCTGGGCCTCGACCTTGACCAGCCTCCCCTCCGTGTCCGCGTGGTGGCGGTAGCGCAGCAGCGTCGGGTGGCGGTGGGCGTGGCCGAGGAAGGACTCCTCGCGCGTAGCGGCCAGTTTGACCGGGCATCCGGTGCGCAGGGCGAGCAGGCCGAGCGGGATCTGGAAGCCGGGGTCCTCCCGGTCGCCGGTCGCCCCGGGGACGCCGGTGACGACGACCTTGACCCGGTCGGGCTCCAGGCCGAAGCAGGCGGCGGCGAGGTCGCGGTCGGTGTGCGGGTCGGTGGACGCCGTGTACAGCTCCACGCCGCCGTCGGGGCGGGGCACCGCGAGTCCGGCCTCGGCCCCGATCGGGGCGGGGTCCTGGCGGCCGATGCGGTACAGGCCCTCGACGATGACCTCGCCCACGGTGTCCGGGTCGCCGTAGCGCAACGGGATGTGGCGGATGAGGTTGCCGTCGGGGTGGAGCGGTTCGGCCGCGAAGGCCTTCTCCGGGTCGGTGACCGGTTCGAGCACCTCGTACTCGACGGCGATCGCCGCCGCGGCCAGGCGAGCGGTGTCGGGATGGTCGGCGGCGACCGCGGCGATCGCCTCGCCGTGGTGGCGTACCAGCTCCGAGGCGAAGACGGGGCGGTCGACGACACTGCGGCCGTACGCCCCGTCGCCGGGGATGTCCTCATGGGTGACGACGGCCCGGACACCCGGCATCTCGGCGGCGGCCGAGGTGTCGATCGACAGGATGCGCGCATGGGGGTGCGGGGAACGCAGCACGGCCGCCCACAGCAGGCCCTCCGCCCAGAGGTCGGCCGCGTACGGGAACGTGCCCTCCGTCTTGGCACGGGCGTCGGCGGGCGGGAGCGACACGCCCAGACCGAGCGCGGGCACTTCCTCGTCCGGGCCGGTTCCCTCGGTCGGCGGGGGGTTCGTGCGGCTGGTGCTGGTCGCGGTGGCTGCGTCGTTGCTCACGCCGCCTCCTTGTCGTTCGCCCCGCTGCGGCTGCAGCTGATGGTGGAGGTGTGGGTGGTGTGGGTGACCGGTGCTGAGGGAGGCGCGGTGCTCACCGGCTGTCTCCCTCGTGGGGGTGTGTCCGGACGCTGCCCGCGCCGGGGGCTGCCTGCTGCGGGATCCGCGGCTCCTCGGCGTCGGCGGCGTGGGCCGCTTCCGCGGTCGCCTCCCGGCCGGCGACGACCTCGCGTACGGCGTCGAGCACGCCCCGGTAGCCGGAGCAACGGCAGAGGTTGCCGCACAGGGCCTGCCGCGTCTCCAGCTCGCTGGGGGCGTGGTTGCCCTCCAGGAGGTCGTGGACGGTCATGGCCATCCCCGGGATGCAGAAGCCGCACTGGACGGCCCCGCACTCGGCCAGGGCCCGCTGGACGTCGGACGGCTCCCCGTCCACCGCGAGGCCTTCGACCGTGCGGACCTCGCTGCCCGCGGTGGTGGCTGCGGGAACCAGGCAGGAGGCCACGAGCCGGCCGTCCACCTGGACGTTGCAGGCGCCGCACTCGCCCTGCGAGCAGCCGTCCTTGGCACCGGCGAGGCCGAGGCGCTCGCGGAGCACGTACAGGAGGGACTCGCCGATCCAGGCGTCGGTGACGGGGCGGTCCACGCCGTTCACGTGCAGGACGTACGAGGCGGCGGGGTGCTCACTGGGGGCGTCCGGGAGGGCCGTTGCGGGCTCGTCGAACGCCGGGGCCTGCGCGCTGGCGTCGTCGGACACCTCGGCCGCCTCGGGGGCATCGGGTGCCCCGGGATCGTCGTGCTCGTTGCCCGGAGCGCCGGGCATGCCGAAGAGGGTGTCCTCCCCGGGAGCCCCGGGAGCCTGCGAGGCGGCCTCGTGCTCCACATCGGCTGCCGGCTCGTGCGCGGCGGCCCCGGTCTCCTGCCCGGGCTCAGGCGAAGGCGTAGCCGGTTCCGCGGGCGACGGCTCGTGCGGCTGCGTGGCCCACGGTGCGGGCGCACCACCGGGCAGCGTGGCCGGGGGCGCGTCCGGGTACCACTGGGAGGCGAACGCCGAGGTCGCGAACTCACCGGACTCCTCCGGGAGGTCACCGTTCGCGACCGGGATCGTCCACTGGCCGGTGTGCCCCGCGGGTTCGGCGGGGACGGAGGCGGAGTCCGAAGCGGGGGCGGAGTCCGGCGGGACGGCCTCGGAGAAGTTCCACTGGGCGGTCGTCGACGACGTCTGCCCGTAGTGCGAGGTCTCCGGGTACTGCTGCCGGTACGGCTCCTGCTGCTGGTTCGGGTCCGGCCAGTGGACCGCGTCCGGTGCGGGTTCTGCGCCCGCCGCGTCGTCCCGGCTCTGCGTCCGCACGACCCAGCTGCCCGTCGCGGCGGGGTCCAGCCCGGCGGCCGGGGTCAGCGGAAGGATCATCGGCGGTACGTAGCTGTGGCCGGGCGCTGCCAGCGGGTCGTTCCCGAGGTTGGCGAGGTCCTCGGGGGGCAGCTGGACGAACGCGGTCGCCTCGGCGTCGTACTCGCCGCTCTGCGGGGTCGGCTGCCAGCCGCCGTACGGGTCGGGCTGCCCGTGCTGCTGCTCGGGGTTCTCTTCATTGCTCACGACAGTGCCCTCCCCAGCGCGCGTCGGGCGAGCGCGGCGACGGTGCGCCGCAGGTGGAGTACGGCCGGGGGCAGCGGCGGTGCCTCTCCCCCGTCGTCAGGTGGTGCCTGGTCGGGGATGCAGGCCGCGGCGACGTACTCGCCGAAGGCGGCCAGCGCGTCGGCGGCCAGGCCCCGCTCGCCGTCCCAGTCGATCAGGGAAGCGATCCAGCGTTCGGCCTCCAGCGGCCGCAGGGGCATCGGGGCGATCGCGCCGACCGCGCAGCGCACCCCGCGCCGGGCCGGGTCGAGGACGATCGCGACGGAGGCGGTGGCACGGCCCGGGCCGGTGCGGCCGGTCGCCTTGAGGAAGACCTGGGGTGCGTGCAGCAGCGGTACGCGGACGAAGCCGATCAGCTCGGCGGGCCCGAGCATCGCGCGACCGGCCAGCAGGTGCGACACGGGCAGCTCGCGGCGCGAGCCGTCCGGTCCCGCGATGACCAGTTCGGCCTCCAGGGCCGCCAGCACCGGCAGGGCGTCGCCAGTGGGGGCCGCGGTGGCGATGTTGCCGCCGAGCGTGCCGGCGTTGCGGATCTGGGGCGGGCCCGCTGCACGGGCGGAGGCGGCCAGCGCGGGGATGAGGGCGGCGAAGTCGGGCCGCCCCATGCGCGCGTGGGTGAGACCGGCCCCGAGCAGGGCGTGGCCGTCCTGGTAGTGCCAGCCGCGCAGCTCGCTGATCCGGCCCAGGCCGACCAGTCCCGAGGGGCGCAGGAGCCCCTTGTTGACGGCCGACATCAAGTCCGTGCCACCGGCCACAGGAACGGCTGCAGGCATGGCGCCGAGAGCCGCCACGGCCTCGTCGAGCGAGGCCGGCAGCGTTACCGACTGCATCGCCTGCGGTGCGTGCGTGGTCAACCCAGCTGCCCCTTCCCGGTGTCCCGGCAGTCCCGCCTGTCCGCCGTACGGTACGTGCTCACGGCCGGGACGTGGCAACTCTGGCACATCTTCCGGGCGGACCGGCGCGAGGGTCCACGAAGGGTGTATCTGTCCCTGACCAGCGGAAAAATAACCTTTCGCACAACTTCTGCTCTGCGCACGAATTGACACTCTTCAGCGAGTTCGTACGACTTGTTCGTTTCGCGCCGGCACGGGCCCGGACGGAACTCACACGTTCGGGGGCGCTCCCTCGATCGGGCGACCCAGGACGCCGGGGCGCCGTTGCCACGGCAGTGGGCCGCCCGGCGGGCGGTAGTCGACACCCAGGGCGTCGAGCCGCGCGTAGTGCGTGCCCATACGGCGTTCGAAGTCGGCGAAGTCCCGCTCGCCGGGGGCCGGGAGCCGGGACCAGGCGACCTCGGCGAAGGCGGCGAGCCGCGGGAAGACCTGGTAGTCGACGCGGGCCCGGTTCTGCATGACCTCGGTCCAGACGTTGGCCTGGGTGCCGATGATGTGGCTGGCCGCTTCCTGGGAGAGCCCCGGGGGTACGGGTTCGAAGCGGTAGACGTCCTGCAGGGTGCGCACGAATCCGATGGGCATCGGTTCGTCGGGGCCGCCGTCCTGACGGTGGTCCAGGTAGACCTGCTGCTCGGGGCACATGACGACGTCGTGACCCGCTTCGGCGGCGGCGATGCCGCCCGCGTAACCCCGCCAGGAGGACACGGCGGCGCCCTCGGCGAGTCCGCCCTCCAGGATCTCGTCCCAGCCGATGAGGCGACGTCCCCGGGCGGTGAGCCAGCCGTCGAAGTGCCGGATGAACCAGGACTGGAGTTCGTTCTCGTCCTTCAGGCCGAGTTCGGCCATCCGGGCCTGCGCGGCCGGTGACTCCTTCCACTGGTCCTTGAGGCATTCGTCGCCACCGATATGGATGAACGGCGATGTGGCGGCGGGAAAGAGGTCGAGCACCTCTTCGAAGACGCCCTCGAAGAAGCGCAGGGTGTTGTCGGTGGGAGCAAGTACGTTCGGGTTGATGCCCCAGGTGTCCCACACGGAAAGCGCGGAGGTGTCGACGACGTCGGTGTTGCCCAGTTCCGGATACGCGCTGATGGCTGCCTGCGAGTGCCCCGGGATGTCGATCTCGGGGACCACCCGGATATGCCGCTCGGCGGCGTACGCGACGATTTCGCGGATGTCGTCCTGGGTGTAGAAACCGCCGTGCGGGGTCTCGTCCCACAACTCGGAGGCCCGGTGACCGTATTTGGTGCGTGTGCGCCAGGAGGCGTTCTCCGTGAGCCCGGGACAGCGCTTGATCTCGATGCGCCAGCCCTGGTCGTCGGTGAGGTGGAAGTGGAAGACGTTGAGCTTGTGCGCGGCCAGCAGGTCCAGATAGCGCAGGACGTCTTCCTTGGGCATGAAGTGCCGTGCCACGTCGAGCATCAGGCCCCGCCAGGAGAAGCGGGGACTGTCCTCGATCTCCGTGTACGGGATGCCCCGCTGCGTACCGGGGCTGACGGGCGCCCGGCGGAAGGCCTCGGGGCCCAGGAGCTGACGCAGGGTCTGCGCACCCCAGAACACTCCGGCGGCGCTGCCTCCGGTGATCCGTACGCCCCAGGTGGGCGACACACCCAGCCGGTATCCCTCCGGCTCCAGGGAGGGATCGACGCGCAGCTCGATGGTGTTCGCGCCGTCGCCCGTCCCGGGAGCGAGCGGCAGGCCGAACGCGGCGCCGAGGGTGGCCCGGAGCCAGCGCTCCGCGGTTGCGGTACCCGCCTGTGCCGTGATGGTGGTGGCCTGGTCCAGGAGGAATCCGCAGCTGCCCGGGTCGCCGATGTGTACGGGTGCCGGAATCAGGTTGTGCACGTCAGTCCTTAACCGCTCCGCCCAGTCCCGAGACCAGACGGCGCTGTACGAGTACGAAGAAGACCAGTACGGGAATGGTCATCACCGTCGAAGCGGCCATGATCCCTCCCCAGTCGTTCTCATCGGGTTTGAAGAAGACCAGCAGCGCCATGGGGAGCGTCGACTGGGACGTGTCGCTGATGATGAACGATTTCGCGAACAGGAAGTCGTTCCAGGTCGAGATGAACGAGAAGACACTGGTCGCCACGAGTCCCGGGAAGACCAGCGGGAAGAGGATCTGCCACAGGAAGCGGGTGCGGCTCGCCCCGTCGATGTAGGCGGCCTCCTCCAGCGCCTCGGGAACGGCCTTGACGAAACCGCGCAGCATCCAGATCGCGAACGGCAGCGAGAAGGCCAGATGCGGGAGGATCAGCGCACCCAGGGTGTTCAGCTGTCCGAAGTCCCGCATGAGGAAGAACAGCGGAATGGTCAGCGCCTCGACGGGCACCATCTGCGCGACCAGGAACATGATCAGCAGGGTCGTGCGGAACTTGAAGCGGAATCTCGTCACCGCCGTCGCGGCGAGGAAGGCGATCAGCGCGGACGCGATGACGACCGTGCCTGCGACGAGGAGGCTGTTGAGGAAGTACCGGCCGAAATCCTGCTGTTCGAAGACCCGGCGGAACGAGTCGAGGGACGGGGAGAGCGTCCAGGGCCGTGCTTCGGTGGACTGGATCTCGCCCGCCGGCTTGAACGCGGAGAGCACCATCCAGTACAGGGGGAATGCGACGACGACGGCGATGACGAGGGCGGCCGCCTCCGCCGCCAGCCTGCCGGGGCGCCGGATGCGCAGACGGGTGGTCATCGGCGTGCTCACAGTTCCTCCCCCTGGCGTCGCACCAGGCGCAGATAGACCAGCGTCACGGCCAGCAGGATCACCAGCATCACGACGCCGATCGCCGATCCGAGGCTGTACTGCGAGGACGCGAACGCCTTCTGGTACGCGTACACGTTGAGCACCAGGTTCTGCCCGGCTATGCCGCCGCCGTTGGTCATGACGTAGATCTGGGTGAAGACCTTGAAGTCCCAGATGATCGACTGGATGGTGACGACGATCAGGATCGGCCGCAGCATCGGCGCCATGACCGACCGCCAGATCCTCCACTGCGAGGCGCCGTCGAGCGAGGCCGCCTCCAGCACCTCCGTGGGGATCGCCCGGATGCCCGCGTACACGGTCACCATCACGAACGGGAACGAGCACCAGAGCACTTCGAGGAGCACCAGGGCGAAGGCGCTGTAGCGCCCGTACGTCCAGGAGAAGTCGCCGATTCCCAGCACCTTGTTGACCGGTCCGAAGTCCGGGTCGAAGAGGAAGACCCAGACGGTCGAGCCCGTGATCGCCGGCGTCGCCCAGGCCCCCAGTGCGGCCATCATGAGTGCGAGGCGGGGCAGGGCCCGGATGCGGGTCAGCAGGACGGCAAGGGCGCAGCCGACGAGCAGGGTGGCGAGGACGCAGGCCGTGGCGAAGAGCACGGTCGCGAGGAGCACCTGCCAGAACTGGCTGTCGCCGAAGAGCGTCGCGTAGTTGCCGAAGCCCTGGAAGGTGGTCGGTTCGCCGCCGCTGACCTGGGCCTGGGTGTACTCCAGGAAGGAGATCAGGCCCAGCTGGTAGATCGGGTAGACGAGGAGTCCGCCGAGCAGGACCAGCGCGGGCAGCAGGTACAGCCAGGGGGTCCAGCCGGAGCGCCGCGCGGGAGATGCCGGGCGGCGCCGGGGCGAGCGGGCCGGTGTGCCGCCCGCCCCGGCCTTCTCGGGGGCTTTGTACGCCGTTGTGTTCGCGGTCATCGTCAGCCCGCGTCGGCGAACGCCGCGTCCATCTTCTTCGCCGCGTCGTCGGAGGCGGCTGCCACGTCCTTACGGCCGCTGACGATCTCCTGGAACATCGTCGGCAGGACCAGCGAGGCGTCGATCTGGCCCCAGGCCGAGGAGGCGGGGACGAACTTGGCGCCGGAGCCGAGCGTGGTGACGAACGGCGCGACGAAGGGCTCCTTCTCCGCGACCGAGGCCCGCACGTCCGTGTACGTCGGCAGCCAGCCCATCGCGTCGAACATCTTCGCCTGGGTCTTCTTGCCGGTCAGCGACTTCATCAGGTCGACGGCGAGGGTGCGGTGCGAACTGCTCTTCAGGACACCGATGTTGTTTCCGCCGGCGAACGCCGGGGCGATCGAGCCCTCCGCCACACCGGGCAGTGGCACGACGGCGTACTTGCCCTTGACGCTGCCCGCCTCGACGGCCGCGTGGCTGAAGTCGCCGCCGATCGCCATGGCCGCCTTGCCGGACGCGAAGGCGGTGACGGTCGCGTTGCCGCCCATGGAGGCGCACTTGGCCGCGGGGCAGTTGTCGTCGCCGAAGAGGGAGGTGTAGGCCTCGATGCCCTTGCGTGCCTTCTCGCTGTTGATGGCCGACGCGTAGGTCACCCCGGTCTCGTCGGCCAGTTCGCCGCCGTGCGCCCAGATGAAGGGCATCGCGCCGTAGGTGTACGCGCCGCCGACCGCGAGGCCGTACAGGTCCGGCTTCTCCTTGTGGACCTTCTTGGCCGTGGAGATCAGCTCGGCCTGGGACTTGGGGGGCTCGATGCCGAGGTCCTCGAAGATGTCGGTGCGGTAGTACAGCGCCCGGACGCCGACGAAGAGCGGCGCCCCGTACACCTGTCCGTCGACCGTCACGGACTGCTTGGCGGTCGGGTCGGTGTCCTTGGCGTCACCCCAGGCCGCGAACTCCTTGCTCACATCGGCCAGCCCGCCGTCCTTCACGTAGCCGGCCGTGTCCGTGTTGCCGTACTCGATGAGGTCGGGGGCGCTCTTCGGGTCGTTGAAGGCGGCCTTGATGCGCTGGGCGCGGGTGTCGACGGGTATGTACTCGACTTCGACGTCCGCCCCCTCGTGGGACTTCTCGAAGTCGGCGACCGCCGCGTCGACGACCTTCTCCTTGGGCTTGTTGCCGACTTCCTGGAAGAGCCAGACGCGAAGCGTGCCGCTCTTCTTGTCCCCGTCGGCGCCGGTGTCGGAGGTCTGGGGCGCGCAGGCGGTGGCGGTGAGGCCCGCCAGCACAAGCGCGGCTGCCGGGGCGGCAATTCGGGCAGAAAGCTTCATCCGGAACCCTTACCGGTCAGTCGTTGCATCATGTGCAACGCACGTTTCGTTCTGCACAACTTGCAGGAGAGTAAGGGCGCACCCGGACGCCGACAAGTGGTCTCAACCACTCTGTGACCACCCGGAGCACCCCGTGCAACGCACCCCCCACGCGCCTGCCCGTCCCGGGCACGGGAAAGACCCCCGGCAGACGAAAGACCCCCGGGGCGCGCATCGCTGCGTGCCCCGGGGGTCAGGTCCCGGAGGGTGAAAAAGGCCGCGGACTACTTCTTGCTGCTGTCCTTGCCGCCCTTGCCCTTGTCCTTGTCGCCGCCGGCGCCCATGGACTCGTAGATCTCCTTGCACATGGGACAGACCGGATACTTCTTGGGGTCGCGCCCCGGTACCCAGACCTTGCCGCAGAGTGCCACCACGGGAGTGCCCTCCAGGGCGCTCGCCATGATCTTGTCCTTCTGGACGTAATGGGCGTAGCGCTCGTGGTCGCCGTCGCCGTTCGACACCTGTGGCGTCGGCTCTACGAGGGTCCCCGTACCTGCCCCGCGCTCGGGCTCAAGAGTGCTCATAACTGCCAAGCGTACTGAAAGCCCGGGGCATCAGTTCAGCGAAGGGTCGTCGGCATACGTGGCGATCATGGCGAGCTCACTGCGCTGGCGCCGCAGAACGGCCCGCCAGAGGCGCTCCGGACGCGGCGACGACACATCGCCCGGCTCCGACTCGACCACGTACCAGGCGCCCTCCGTCAGCTCCGTCTCGAGCTGCCCGGGGCCCCAGCCCGCGTACCCCGCGAAGATCCGCAGCGAACCGAGCGCCGCGGCGACCAGCTCCGGCGGCGCCTCCAGGTCCACCAGGCCGATCGCCCCGTGGACCCGGCGCCAGCCCAGCGGGCCCTCGTCCCCGGGGATCACCGCCACTCCGAGGGCGGAGTCGAGCGAGACCGGACCGCCCTGGAACACCACGTCCGGCTCACCGGTCAGACCGGCCCAGGACTCGAGGATGTCACCGACGCCGACCGGGGTCGGGCGGTTCAGGACCACGCCGAGCGAACCCTCCTCGTCGTGGTCGAGGAGGAGCACCACCGCGCGGTCGAAATTCGGGTCCGCCAGGGCGGGCGCGGCCACGAGCAGCCGCCCTGTGAGCGAGGACACCTCGGTCATGGCAGAAATGATCCCGCATCTTCGCCCTCCGTGGGGACCAACGGGCCCGCCCGGCCACCGAAGGCCGTGCTCCGCAGCTCAGGGGCGCACAGCCGCGCCACAGGCGCACGGGGAGCGCACGAATCCGACCGGATCGGACCGCTTCGCGGACGGTAACCCTCCGCAAGGCTTGTGGGGCAGAACGTGTTGTGGCGGATTCATGACGTTCGTACACCCCCCTGTGACTTACGGAAGGGGGGTGGGGGGCCATTACCCTTTTCGATGGCCCCCCGCCCGACCACTCCGGAACGCGAGATACATGACCGGCACAGACGATGTCCTGCTTGTCCACGGCGGCACCCCGCTGGAGGGCGAGATCCGCGTCCGAGGCGCCAAGAACCTGGTGCCGAAGGCAATGGTCGCCGCGCTGCTCGGCAGCGGGCCCAGCCGGCTCCGCAACGTGCCCGACATCCGCGATGTGCGGGTGGTCCGGGGACTGCTGCAGCTGCACGGTGTGACCGTCCGCCCCGGTGACGAGCCGGGCGAACTCATCCTCGATCCCTCGCACGTCGAGAGCGCGAACGTCGCCGACATCGACGCCCACGCGGGCTCGTCGCGCATCCCGATCCTCTTCTGCGGCCCACTGCTGCACCGCTTGGGCCACGCGTTCATCCCGGGGCTCGGCGGCTGCGACATCGGCGGCCGGCCGATCGACTTCCACTTCGAGGTGCTGCGCCAGTTCGGCGCGACCATCGAGAAGCGGGCGGACGGCCAGTACCTGGAGGCCCCGCAGCGACTGCGGGGCACGAAGATCCGGCTGCCGTACCCGTCGGTGGGCTCCACCGAGCAGGTCCTGCTGACGGCCGTACTCGCCGAGGGCGTCACCGAGCTGTCCAACGCGGCCGTCGAGCCGGAGATCGAGGACCTCATCTGCGTACTGCAGAAGATGGGCGCGATCATCTCCATGGACACCGACCGGACCATCCGGATCACCGGTGTCGACAAGCTCGACGGATACACCCACCGGGCGATCCCGGACCGCCTGGAGGCGGCCTCCTGGGCGTCGGCGGCGCTGGCGACCGAGGGCAACATCTACGTGCGCGGCGCCCAGCAGCGTTCGATGATGACGTTCCTCAACACCTTCCGCCGGGTCGGCGGCGCCTTCGAGATCGACGACGAGGGCATCCGCTTCTGGCACCCCGGCGGCGCTCTCAACGCCATCGCGCTGGAGACGGACGTCCACCCCGGTTTCCAGACCGACTGGCAGCAGCCGCTCGTGGTCGCCCTGACGCAGGCCGCCGGCCTGTCGATCGTCCACGAGACGGTGTACGAGTCCCGGCTCGGCTTCACCTCGGCGCTCAACCAGATGGGCGCGCACATCCAGCTCTACCGCGAGTGCCTCGGGGGCTCCGACTGCCGGTTCGGGCAGCGGAACTTCCTGCACTCGGCGGTCGTCTCGGGGCCCACGAAGCTCCAGGGCGCGGATCTGGTCATCCCGGACCTGCGGGGTGGCTTCTCGTACCTGATCGCCGCCCTGGCGGCGCAGGGAACGTCCCGGGTGCACGGCATCGACCTGATCAACCGCGGCTACGAGAACTTCATGGACAAGCTGGAGAAGCTCGGCGCGAAGGTCGAGCTCCCGGGCGGTTCACTCGTCTGACACCGCGCCGGACGCGCTCCGGCGCACGCACAGTGGTGCCGCACACACCACTGCGCACCCCGCGCACCACAGTCCGCCGCCCCGGCCCCTCACAAGGGTCCGGGGCGGCGGACTGTTCGCCGCCCCGGACAGCCCCACCCCGGACGCATTGCCTCACAGACACCCCAGGGCGCCCGTACAGGCCCGTACGGTCCCCAACCGCCCAACTCCGTACACCTGGGGCTCACAGCGGCTGTACGGGCCCTGTGCGGGCGCCGCAGGTGCCGCCGCTCTCCTGCCGCAGGTGCCATCGCTCCCCTGCCGCCGGTGCCGCCGCTCCCCTCCGGACATGCCGAAGGGCGGCCGTCCCGGTCAGGACGGCCGCCCTTCTTGATGCCTACGGGGCTTACTTGCCCTTGGCGGCTTCCTTGAGCTTCGAGCCCGCGGAGACCTTCACGCTGTAGCCGGCCGGGATGTTGATCGGGTCGCCGGTCTGCGGGTTACGAGCGGTGCGAGCGGCACGGTGGGTGCGCTCGAAGGTCAGGAAGCCGGGGATGGTGACCTTCTCGTCGCCCTTGGCGACGATCTCGCCGACGGTCTCGGCGAGGGCGGCCAGAACGGCGTCGGCGTCCTTGCGGGTCACCTCGGCACGGTCGGCCAGGGCGGCCACCAGCTCACTGCGGTTCATGTTGTTACTCCCGTGTTCTTCTTGCCTGTGAGGCGTGAGATCGAAGCCGATGCTGCCAGGGCCCTCTGACAGTCCCCGGACCCGGGTCTGATGTCAGACCCTCGCGCCCGAATACGCATCCTGCCCCCACCTGCGGCGGTAACGCCAATCCGGAACCCCTCGACGTCACACGAAAAGCACCACTGATTGCCCGTGGTGACGTTCCGTCGACTTCTTGAAGCGGTCCGCAGCGGAGGCCGGGCCTGTGGGGCTCGCTGCCCGCCCACCCTAAAGGGGCGTTTGGGACGTCGCGACCCGCGACGCGCCGTACGGGGCGCGCGGACGTGAGGTACGGCACCGTCCGCAGGAGCCGTGGCCGACCCCCGCGGACGGCGTGTGCTAGGCGGGATCCGGCGTCGCTCCGGAGGCGCCGGCCGCCTTCGCGGCGTTGCGGACCGCGCCCGCGACCGCGCCCGCGACCTTGTCGTTGAAGACCGACGGGATGATGTAGTTCGCGTTCACCTCGTCCTCGGCGACGACACCCGCGAGGGCGCGCGCCGCGGCGAGCATCATCTCCGTGTTGACGGTGCGGGACTGAGCGTCCAGCAGGCCGCGGAAGACTCCCGGGAAGACCAGGACGTTGTTGATCTGGTTCGGGAAGTCGGAGCGGCCGGTGGCCACAACTGCCGCCGTCTCGCGGGCGATTGCCGGGTCCACCTCGGGGTCCGGATTGGCGAGTGCGAACACGATCGCACCGTCGGCCATCGCGGCGACGTCGTCGCCGTTCAGGACGTTGGGGGCGGAGACGCCGATGAAGACGTCGGCGCCGGTGACGGCCTGCTTGAGGGTGCCGGTGACGCCCTCGGGGTTGGTGTTGTCGGCGATCCAACGCAGCGGCGAGTCGGGGTCGGCGGAGACGAGGTCCTCGCGGTCCGCGTGCACCACTCCGTGGATGTCGGCGACGACCGCGTGCTTGACGCCCGCGGCGATGAGCAGCTTCAGGATGGCCGTACCGGCGGCGCCCGCGCCCGACATGACGACCCGTACGTCACCGATCGCCTTGCCGACCACGCGCAGTGCGTTGGTCAGTGCCGCGAGGACGACGATCGCCGTGCCGTGCTGGTCGTCGTGGAAGACCGGGATGTCCAGCGCCTCGCGCAGCCGTGCCTCGATCTCGAAGCAGCGGGGGGCGGAGATGTCCTCGAGGTTGATGCCCGCGAAGCCCGGGGCGATCGCCTTGACGATCTCGACGATGGCGTCGGTGTCCTGGGTGTCCAGGCAGATCGGCCAGGCGTCGATGCCGGCGAAGCGCTTGAACAGGGCCGCCTTGCCCTCCATCACGGGGAGCGCCGCCATCGGGCCGATGTTGCCGAGGCCCAGCACCGCGGAGCCGTCCGTGACGACGGCGACGGAGTTGCGCTTGATGGTCAGGCGGCGCGCGTCCTCGGGGTTCTCGGCGATCGCCATGCAGACCCGGGCCACACCCGGGGTGTAGATCATCGAGAGGTCGTCACGGTTGCGGATGGGGTGCTTGGACGCCATCTCGATCTTGCCGCCGAGGTGCATCAGGAACGTACGGTCGGAGACCTTGCCGAGGATGACACCCTCGATGTCGCGCAGCCCTTCGACGATCTCGTCCGCGTGCGAGGTCGAGGATGCCGCGATGGTGACGTCGATCCGCAGCTTCTCGTGGCCGGAAGCGGTCACATCGAGGCCGGTGACCGAACCGCCGGAGGACTCCACGGCCGTGGTGAGCTGGGAGACCGCTGTGCCGCTCGCGGGCACCTCCAGCCTGACCGTCATCGAGTACGAGACGCTGGGCGCCGTTGCCATGGCCGAGTCCTTCGCTTTCCTGAGCTTCATTGCTGCCGCACGCACATGGGATCGACCCCGTACGCGCGTTCCGATCGTCGCACCTACCGGCCGGTAGCCGGTAATGACTGCCACCTTTCGGAAAGTTCTTTCCACCATACGAGAAGTTACTCGTTCGAGGGAACCCCTCGCCGGTTCCGCGCACCCCGCGGAAACGACAACAGACCCGCGCCACCATCAGGTGACGCGGGTCTGTCTTCTTCACTCAGGTGGCACCGACCCGCCATGCTCGCCTCGCGGCAAGTGGTCGCTCGAAGCGACGAAGGTTGGGCCCGGGGGCTTGGATCGAGCCGGTGCCAACACCAGGCTAACAAACACCCTGGAGAAGTGATTCCTGCGCGACGGGTTGACTCGGAAAAGAACCGCCGCCCGCACCGGCCCGCCGCTCCGCAGCCCCTCGGATCAGTCCCTCAGAAGGTCGGGAACACCGTCCCCGTCCGGCAGATCACGCTCCCCCGAGACCACGGTCAGCTGCTGCGTCGCCCGGGTGAGGGCCACGTACAGCACCCGCAGGCCGGCCGGGGACTCGTCCGCGATCTCCGCGGGCGATACGACGACCGTGGCGTCGTACTCCAGGCCCTTCGCCTCCAGGCTGCCCAGCGCCACCACCCGTTCGCCGAGCTCCGCCAGCCAGGCACGGGCCTCCGCGCGCCGGTCCATCGCCACGACCACGCCCACTGTGCCGTCCACCTCGCCGAGGAGTCTGCGCGCCTCCTCGCGGACGGTTCCGGCGAGATCCCCGTCCCGTACGGTCTCGAAGCGCGGCTTCACCCCCGTCGAACGGACCGCGGTCGGGGATTCCATTCCCGGCATGGCGAGCGCCAGCACCTTCGCCGCGAGCTCGGCGATCTCCGCCGGGTTGCGGTAGTTGACCGTGAGGGTGAACCGGCGCCGCGGCCGGTTGCCGAGCGCCTCGTCACGGGCCGCCGACGCCTCGTCCGGATCGGACCAGGACGACTGTGCCGCGTCGCCGACGATCGTCCACGTGGCGTGCCGGCCACGGCGGCCGACCATGCGCCACTGCATGGGCGTCAGGTCCTGCGCCTCGTCGACGATGACGTGCGCGTACTCGGTGCGCTCCGCCGCCAGCCGCTCCGCCCGCTCCCACTGGGTCTCCTCGCGCTGCGGCATCAGCTCCTCAAGACCCGTGAGCTGGTCCAGCGGGTCGAGCTCACGCTTCCGCTTCGGGCGGTGCGGGGTTCCCAGCAGCGTCTGGAGCTCGTCCAGGAGCGCCACGTCATGGACGGAGAGCGGGCCCTTGCCGTCCCCGTCCAGCCGCTTCAGCGAACGGGCGAGGCGGCGCACCTCACCCTGGTTGAGGATCCTGCGCGCCCAACGGCCGAGCCTGCGCTCGTCGGCCATCGCGGCCAGCACCCCGCGGGGGGTGAGTTCCGGCCACCAGGCGTTCAGGAACGTGAGGAACGGGGTCTCCGTGGAGACGTCCTCGTCGAAGGACGAACGGAGCTCCGCGGCGAGCTCGGGGTCGGTGTAGCGGCCCCGGCCCGACGACTTGTTCCACAAGGCGTCCAGGAGCAGTTTGCGGGCGCGCGGGCGCAGCAGGTTGACGGGCGCGGTGCCGCCGAGCACGTTGTGCCGGATGCGCCGGAGCTCGTCCCCGTTCAGCTCGACGCGGGCGCCGAAGGCCACCACCCTCAGCTGGGTGGGGGTGACGGCCGCGTCCGGGGCCTCCGCCTCTCCGAACGCCAGTTGCCCCTCCTGGGAGGTGGACCGGGGTGCGGGCTGCTCCAGTGCCCCGCGGGCCACCTTGCGCAGCACGTGGAGCATCCGGGAGGAGCCCTTGATCCGGGCCACGGCCGGCTCGTCGTACGTGGTGGCGCCCTCGATGCCCGCCGCCTCGTCGGACAGCGAGCCGACGGCGCGGATCGCGACCTGGCCCTCCTCGCCGAGCGAGGGCAGCACCCCTTCGGTGTACGCGACCAGGAGCGGCGTCGGCGAGACGACGAGGATGCCGCCCGCGTACCGGCGCCGGTCCTGGTAGAGCAGATACGCGGCCCGGTGCAGGGCGACCGCGGTCTTGCCGGTCCCGGGCCCTCCGGAGACCTCCGTGACGGAGGCGGCGGGGGCGCGGATCACCATGTCCTGCTCGGCCTGGATCGACGAGACGATGTCCCGCATGGTGTGGCTGCGGGCCTGCCCCAGCGCGGCCATCAGGGCGCCGTCGCCGATGACGGGCAACTTGTCGCCGCCCAGGTACGCGGTCAGCTCCGGACGCATCAGGTCGTCCTCGACCCCGAGGACCCTGCGGCCCTTGGAGCGGATGACCCGTCGGCGTACGACCCTGCCGGGGTCCTTGGGCGTCGATCGGTAGAACGGCGCGGCGGCCGGGGCCCGCCAGTCGATCACCAGGGGCGCGTAGTCGGAGTCGAGTACTCCTATGCGGCCGATGTGCAGCGTCTCGGCGACATCGGCGGTGCTGTCCTCCCGTACGGCGTCGTCGGCGGGCTCGACGGAGGTGAAGGCGCCGTCCGGGCCGCGTTCGCCGTCCTTGCCGTGGAGGAGGTCGATCCGCCCGAAGAGGAAGTCCTCGAACTCACTGTTCAGCCGGTTGAGGTGGACCCCGGCACGGAAGACCTGGGCGTCCCGCTCCGCGAGCGCGCCCGGCGTACCGACCTGCCCCCTCTTGCCGGCGTCGTGCATGAGAAATTCCGCCTCGTCGATCTTCTCTTCGAGACGGTGGTAGACCCGGTCCAGATGTACTTGTTCGACACCGATTTCCCGGTCCCGCAACGAATCGACAGCGGCATCCTGCGCGGCCACCGAGGCCCCCTTCTGACGTGCATTGGGCAGCCGTCAACCGTACGCGAAGAGGGGCCCCCGGCGCACCTGCCGCCCGTATTGCGTTTACGCGTCGATCTCCACCAGCCGCTCGCCGTCGAAGGTCCGCACCTCGAAGTGATCGATGTCGTTGCGCGCCATCGCCGCGCCGCCGTGCACGTACAGCGGGTACTTCGCACTCGCGTGGGTTGAATTCTCGATCCCGTACCCCCACTTCGGAACGGACCAGGAGGTGACGATCTCCTCCTCACCGGTCTTGGACACGGCGATCAGGCTGCATTTCTGCGGGCCCTTGACGTTCTTCAGCTGCAGGACCGTGTGCGTCCCCCAGGCCTTGGGCTCCATACCGACCGTGGCGTCGACCCGGGTGGTGGGATCCGTCGCCTGCAGCTTCTCCGTCATGTGCTGGAAGAAGGCGTCCTCGGCCGGGCTCGTCGGATGGGGATCGGCCGCCTGGACCGACTTCCCGGCGGTGTCGTCGCCCGTGGCCGTGACCGCGACCACGGGGCCGCCGATCACGAGGACCGCGGCCGCCGCGATCAGATACCTGCTGCGCCGCCGCCGCTGCGCCCGCTTCTGCGCGACCTCGTCGACCAGGCTGTCCAGCAGCCGCGGCGCCGGCTGCTCGGGTACGTGCGGGACGGGGCGGGCACCGGGGAGGGCCGCGGGGGCCTCCGCGAGCATCGCCAGCATGGGTTCCATCCCGGCGAACTCGTCGAGGTGGGCGGCGCACAGTGCACAGCCGGCCAGATGGGCCTCGAAGGCGCTCGCCTCGGCGTCGTCCAGGATGCCCAGGACATAGGCACCGGCCGCGTCGTGCTCCGGGCCTTCCACGGGGAACTCGAAGGGGCCCGCGGACGGGCGTGGGGGGCCTGACGGCCCCGAGGGGCCGCGGGGGCCCGTCGGCCGGGGCCCGAACGGCTGCCACTCGTGGTCGCTCATGCCGTGATCCCCCTCTCTTCGAGTGCGAGCTTCATGGAACGAAGTGCGTAGAAAACCCGGGATCGCACAGTCCCGCTGGGGATGCCGAGTACCTCGGCGGCCTCGTTGACCGTACGACCCTTGAAGTAGGTCTCGACCAATGCTTCCCGGTGAGCCGGGGTCAAATCGTCGAGCGCATCCGAGAGCGTCATCAGCCACAACGCCTTGTCAATCTCGTCCTCCGCGGGAATGACCTCCAGCGGCGACGGATCGACCTCGCGCGGCCGGGCCTGCCGGCTGCGGTGGCCGTCGATGACGATGCGCCGGGCGACCGTCACCAGCCAGGGGCGGACTGAGCCGGTGGCCCGGTTGAGCGAACCGGCGTTCTTCCAGGCACGGATGAGCGTCTCCTGCACAACGTCCTCGGCACGCTGACGGTCACCCGCGACAAGGCGGAGCACGTAAGCGAGCAGAGGACCGGCGTGTTCGCGGTAAAGCGCCCGCATCAGCTCCTCGTCGGGGACGGCGGAGGAAGATCGGGGCGGTTCACTGCGATGTCGAGCCCTGTGCGGACGGTCATCGGCCACGGCCGCATCCTTGCGCACACGATCCTCCTGGTCGAGACCCTGTCGAGCTCTGTGACCATCGATACGCACGCGGGTGCCGGTTCATTCAACGGAGTCACAACTTTCTTTTGCGACATGCGTTCTACGGAACGGCTCTGACCCGGCGGCGGTGCCGGGCCACCCGCTCCCGGTTGCCGCAGACCTCGCTGGAGCACCAGCGGCGCCGCCGCCCCCGCGACGTGTCCAGGTAGAGCCGCCGGCAGGCATCGCCCTCGCAGCGGCGCAGCCCCTCCCTGGCCACCGGATCCGTCAGCAGGTCCACCGCGTCCCGGGCCACCGCCGCCAGCAGCCCGTCGCACCCGGGGCCGGTGCTCAGCGCCCGTACGAGCGCGCCGCCCTTGCCCCGTACGGCCCGCAGGCCAGGGGTCGGCACGGCCGCGAGTGCGTTGATCCGGCCCAGGGCGGCGTCGTCGCCGCGGCCGGCCAGTTCGGCGGTCACCAGCTCTTCGATGACCGCCCGCAACGCCCGGAAGCGCGCCACCCAGGTGTCGTCCACGGCGGTCAGCGGCGTCCCCTTCGGGACCAGCCCGGACGCCACCAGCCAGGCGGCGAGCCGTGCGGGACGGTCCAACTGCTCGCAGGCTCCGGAGCCGCCCACCCCCGTCGCCACCAGGTCCAGACAGATGCGGCCCGCGTCGAAACGCCGGCCGTACGAGCTCGTGCCCGCCGCCATGCGCCTGTCACCGCCCTGGGGTCACCGTGGGAGTCACCTCCAGAGTGCCCGTCCCCGGCCTTGCCCGGAACCCCTCCTGCCGCCCGGCCCACCGCCGTACCGTGTCCCCATGATCGACGAGACGGTCACACTGACGGCCGGGCCGCTGCTGCTGCGCCCCTGGCGCCCGGACGACATCCCGGCGCTTCTCGCGGCGTACGACGACCCGGCGATGCGCCGGTGGGTGGGGGTCCCGGTGTCCGACGTCGCGGACGCGGAGCGGTGGCTGGCGGTCCAGCGGGACGGCTGGGCGTCCGGCAGCCGCCTCAGCTTCGCCGTGACCGATACGGAGCGGGGCGGTCAACTCGTCGGCAACCTCGCCCTGAAACGCCCCGTACCGGGTGCGGAGAGCGCCGAGGCGGGCTACTGGACCACGGCGGCGGCACGCGGCCGCGGCGTGGCGTCACGGGCCCTCCAGGCGCTCACCGACTGGGCGTTCACCACGTTCACCTCGGAGGGCCTGCGTCGGCTGGAGCTGCTCCACCAGGTGGACAACGAGGCGTCCTGCCGGGTCGCGGAGAAGGCGGGCTACCCGCTCGCCGAGGTCATCCCCGCCCTGCCGCCGCAGTACCCGCTCGCCGGCCACCGGCACGTCCGGCAGGCACCGCTCGCACCCCGGGAACCGCTCAGGGCTGCGGCGGTCCGTCGTGCAGGATCCGCTGGAACATCCGGTGGTCCTGCCACGCGCCGTTGATGTGGAGATAGCGCGACGCGGTACCGATGAGCTCGAACCCGGCCTTCGCCAGCACCCGTTGCGAGGCCGTGTTGTCCACGACCGTCCCGGCCTCGATCCGGTGCAGTCCGAGCCCGTCACGCGCCACCTCGCAGACCCGGCCGACGGCGGCGGTCGCCAGCCCCTGGCCCGCACGGTCGACGTCGACCCAGTAGCCGAGCCGTGCGTTGCGGAACGGACCGCGTTCGATCGACGCGAGCGTCATCGCGCCCACGACCCGGTCCTCCTCGTCGGCCAGTACCCAGGGCATGGCACGCCCGGCGTCCCGGTCCGCCAGCAGCCCGGCCAGGCGCTGGGCCTGGCCCTGCGGGGTGTAGAAGGCCTCGGGCCTTACGGGCTCCCAGCGGCGCATGTAGGCACGGCTGCGGGTCAGGGTCTCGGCGAAGGACTCGGCGTCATCGGGCGTCGCGGGCCTCAGCCGGACGCCCGCGACCAGAGGATGGGTGTCGTTGATCATCCCCGCACGGTAGCGATCCGTCAGGAATCCGCGTACTTGGTGTCTGCGGACGGGTCCAGCGCCAGCCGGTAGCCGCGCTTGACGACCGTCTGGATCAGCCTGGCCACACCCAGCGCCGTGCGGAGCCGCGCCATGGCCGTTTCCACCGCGTGCTCGTCCGTGCCGCTGCCGGGCAGCGCCCGCAGCAGATCGGCGCGCGACACCACCCAGCCCGGCTTGCGGGCCAGTGTGTGCAGGAGGGCCATGCCCGCGGGCGGCACCGGGCGCAGGGCGCCGTCGACCAGCGCGGCCTGCCCGCGGATCTCGAGCATGTGCCCGGCCACCGGGAGCGTACGGGCGCGGGCCGGCAGCTGGGTGCAGAGCACCTGGACGAGCGGGCCGAGCCGGAAGCGTTCCGGCTGGACGGTGTCGATGCCCCGGGCCTGCAGGGGCAGCGCGGTGACCGGCCCCACGCAGGCCGTGACGACGTCGTGCTGCAGGGCGGACAGGACCTCCGGGAGCATTCCCCGTGCCTCGGCCCGGTTCAGGTACGAGGCGGCGGCGGGGGCGCTGGTGAAGGTGAGGGCGTCCAGACCGCGGGCGACCGTGACGTCGAGCATCCGGTCGAGCGGGGCGATGTCCTCCGGGGGCATCCACCGGTAGACGGGTACGCCGACGACCTCGGCGCCGGCCGCCCGGAGCGCCTCGACGAAGCCGGGCAGCGGTTCGCCGTGCAGCTGGAGGGCGATCCGGCGTCCGTCGACGCCCTCGCCGAGCAGCCGGTCCAGCACCTCGGCCATCGACTCGGACCCGGGCGACCATGCCTCGGTGAGCCCGGCGGCCCGGATGGAGCCCTTGACCTTGGGTCCGCGGGCGAGCAGTTCGACGCCGCGCAGCAGGTCCAGGAGCTGGTCACCGATGCCCCAGCCGTCGGCGGCCTCCACCCAGCCCCGGAAGCCGATCGCCGTCGTGGCGATCACGACATCGGGTGCGTCGTCGATCAGTTCCTTGGTGGCGGCCAGGAGTTCGCTGTCGTCGGCGAGCGGCACGATCCGCAGGGCGGGGGCGTGCAGGACCGCTGCGCCCCTCCGCTGGAGGAGCGTCCCGAGCTCCTCGGCGCGACGGGCGGCGGTCACCCCGACCGTGAAGCCCGCGAGGGGCCCGTGTTGTGCGTCGTCGTGCATGGCGTGATACCCGGCTCTCGTCCCGCTGCTGCTCGATGGTGCGGAGGACCGAGACTGCCAACCCTGCGTGACAGTCTCGGTTCACCTGTATTTCCCGCCCGTTACGTCACCTGACACCCTGTGGTCATCCTCACACCTCGGCATAGCTGAGCTGGGGCTTCGCGGGCACGGGCGCGGTCCGGCGAAGGTATACCGCCCACGTGAGGGTGAAGCAGACGGCGTAGAAGACCAGGAAGGTCGAGAAGGCGGCCGTCCCGGTGCCCGAGGTCGCGAAGGACTGGCGGAAGGCGAGGTTGATCGCGAGGCCGCCCAGTGCCCCGATCGCCCCGATGAGTCCCATGGCCGCACCGGAGAGCCGCCGACCGTACGCCGCGGCCTCCTCGCCGCTCAGGCCCTTGCCGATCCCCTGTGCGTGGAAGATGCCCGGGATCATCTTGAACGTCGCACCGTTGCCCAGGCCCGTCAGCACGAACAGCGCGATGAAGCCGACGAGGAAGACCGGCAGCGACTTGATGCCGGAGGCGTACACGACCACACCGGTCGCCGCGGCCATCGCCGCGAAGTTCCACAGGGTGATCCGGGCGCCGCCGTAGCGGTCGGCGAGCAGGCCGCCCGCGGGCCGGATCAGGGAGCCGAGCAGCGGTCCGATGAAGGTCAGCGAGGCGGCCTGCAGCGGGGTCCGGCCGAACTGCGTCTGCAGGACGAGCCCGAAGGCGAAGCTGTAGCCGATGAACGAGCCGAAGGTGCCGATGTAGAGCACGGACATGATCCACGTGTGCGGTTCGCGTACGGCCTGGAGCGCCGCCCCGGTGTCGTTCTGGACGGGCCGCAGGTTGTCCATCCTGAGCGCGGCGCCCAGTGCGGCGATGACGATCAGCGGCACGTACACGCCGAGCACGATCCTCGGGTGTGCGGCGCCTGCCGTGCCGATCACCAGCAGGCCGATGAGCTGGACGACGGGGACGCCGATGTTGCCGCCGCCCGCGTTGAGCCCGAGGGCCCAGCCCTTCTTGCGGAGCGGGAAGAAGGCGTTGATGTTCGTCATCGACGAGGCGAAGTTGCCGCCGCCGATGCCGGTGAGCGCGGCCACCACGACGAAGGTGGTGTACGAGGTCCCGGGCTCCATCACCATGAAGGCGGCGATGGTCGGCACCAGGAGCGACAGCGCACTGAAGATGGTCCAGTTGCGCCCCCCGAAGAGGGCGACCGCGAAGGTGTAGGGCACCCGCACGATGGCGCCGACCAGGGTGGCCGTGGAGATCAGGAAGAACTTGCCGGCCGGGTCGACCCCGTACTCCGGTCCCATGAACAGGACCATGACGGACCACAGGGACCAGATCGAGAATCCGATGTGCTCCGACAGCACGGAGAACCACAGGTTCCGGCGTGCCACACGCTCGCCGGACTCACGCCAGAAGGTCTCGTCCTCCGGCTCCCACTGTTCGATCCAACGACCGGCCATCACGCGCCTCCACAGGGGTCGGGGTGTTGTCCTGCCGACGTTATGGAACCCGCGTTTCGGTGCGGTGCCGCGAGGTGACCGGTGCGCAACCTTGCTCTCACTCGGCCGTCGGGGGTGCGGTGAGCCGGGCCCGCCGCACCCCTGTCACCGGCCTCAGGACCTGCGCTTGCCCGCCCCGTTGGGCCACAGGCGGGGCCGGCGCTTGGCGGCGACGTCCTCGACCCAGCCGAACGCCAGGATCGCCAGCCCTATCAGCGGCCAGATCACGATGAAGACGAGCACTTGGTACGACTGCTCTATGTACGTACCGAACGTGTCGCCGAGCCACGGGACGGACCAGAGTTCGTCGACGAGCTGTGCGGCGGCCATCAGCAGCAGGTTGTGCCACAGGTAGATCGTCACGGCCCTGTTGTTGGCCAGGGTGACGAGGCTGTCCCACCCGGCGAGCCGTCCGGGGAGCTTCTGCCAGGACGGTGCGTACACGAGCAGGATCGCGCAGAAGCCGAGGGACCAGGTGGCCTGGGCCAACGGGATCTCGTCCAGGTTCCAGCCCTCCTCGGTGAGGTGGCCGGATGCCCACCACAGGCCGAAGCCCATGACGATCGCGGCGGACGACACCGCCAGGTAGCGCGGGATCTCCTTCAGCAGTCCGTCGTTGTGGGCGAAGCCCAGGATCCAGCAGGACCCGAACACGGCGAAGTCGATGAGACCCTCGCCGAAGGTGCCGGGGACCGTCACCAGGCCGGTACCGATCACCGCCGTGAGGCCGATCGGGGCGAGCAGCGTCACCCACGGCAGCTTGCGGAACGCCTTCAGCAGCAGGGGCGAGGCGAGCACGAACCAGAGGTAGGCGCGGAGGTACCAGAGCGGGCCCGCAGCCTGGTCGGCCCAGGTCAGCTCCAGCCAGCCGCCGGTCGAGCCGTTCTCCTCCGGGTACGGAGGGGTGCCCACCGGGAAGATGTAGTAGGCGATCTTGATGAACCACCACAGCCCCTCCTCGCGGAAGGGCTTCCAGCTCAGCGCGAACATCACCGGCACGACGACGAGCGAGAAGGCCCACATCGGCGGGAGCAGCCTGCGCAGCCGGCTGCGGATCACGCTTCCCGCGGGGCGGGCCAGCGAACGGGCCATCAGCGAACCGGCCAGGGCGAACATCACGCCCATGGACGGGAAGAGGACCGTCAGCCAGGCCCAGCCGAAGAGGTGGAAGAAGACGACGCGGACGAGGGCCACGGCCCTCAGGACGTCGAGGTAGCGGTCCCGCCCCGGCTTGGCGGCGGGGGCGGACCCGGTGCCGGCCGCCGGGCCGGGCACGGGGGGCGGGGCGGTGGGCGGAGCGGTGGTCGGGGCGGCATGGCGGGCCGTCCGGGTCGGGTCCGGGAACGCTCCGGCGGGCGCCGGGCGGGTGCCGGGTACCGCCTGCGGGGGGACGGCGGGCTCCGCGGCGAAGGGCCTGTCGGCCGGCGGGTACTGGACGTACTCACCGTCCCGGCCTGTCTCGCGGTACTGGCCGCTCTGGCTGTACTCGCCGCTCTGGCTGTACTGGCCGTTCCGGCCGTACTCGCGGCCGGTCTGACCGTACTCGCCGGTTTGGCCGTACTCGCCGTCCTGGCCGTACTCGCCGGTCTGGCCGTACTCGCCGTCCGGCGGGTACGGGCCGTCCTGCCGGGGCTGGTTCGGGTAGGTCATGCGACCGGCCTCCGGTCCCTGCCCGCGTCGTTGCGGCGGGTCTGCGTCGCACCGGGCGCTTCCACCGCTCCCGTACGGCGCAGCTTCTGCCAGCGCAGCCGGCCGCCGGTGAGAGCGGTGATCCAGGACTGGAGCAGCACGACGTACATGAGCTGCCGGTAGAGGATCTGCTGGAGCGGCAGGGAGATCAGGTGGACCATGCGCTCCCGGTCGAGCCGGAACGCGTACGCGGCGCAGACCGCCTGCACCAGCAGGACGCCGAACCAGGCGGCGACCGTCTTCCCCGTCGGGCCGAAGACCAGTCCGTACAGCAGGAAGACGTCGATGAGGGGCGCCAGCAGCGGGGCGACGACCATGAACAGGGAGACGAATGGCAGTCCGACCCGTCCGAAGCGGCCCGAGGGGCCTCGTTCGATGACGGCGCGGCGGTGCTTCCAGATGGCCTGCATCGTGCCGTACGACCACCGGTAGCGCTGCGACCACAACTGCTGCACCGACTCCGGAGCCTCGGTCCAGGCCCGCGCGTTCTCCGCGTAGACGACGTCCCAGCCGTCGCGGTGCAGGGCCATGGTGACGTCGGTGTCCTCGGCGAGGGTGTCCTCGCTCATGCCGCCGATCCGGTCCAACGCGTCCCGGCGGAACGCGCCGACCGCACCGGGGATGGTGGGCATGCAGCGCAGCATGTCGTACATGCGGCGGTCGAGGTTGAAGCCCATCACGTACTCGATGTGCTGCCAGGCGCCGATCAGCGAGTCACGGTTGCCGACCTTGGCGTTGCCCGCGACCGCTCCGACCCGGGGGTCGGCGAAGGGCTGTACGAGCTCGCGCACGGTGGAGGGTTCGAACACCGTGTCGCCGTCCATCATCACGACGATGTCGTAGCGGGCGTTCGCGATGCCGTTGTTCAGCGCCGCGGGCTTTCCCGCGTTGCGCTGGCGGACGACGCGGACGTTCGGAATCCACATCTCGTCGACGAGGTCGGCCGTACCGTCCGTCGAGCCGTCGTCGATGACGATGACCTCGATCGGGTAGTCGCTCGCCACCAGCGAGCGCACGGTCGCGGCGATGCACGCGCGCTCGTTGTACGCGGGAACGAGGACCGTCACCGGGCGGGTGAAGGGTTCGCCCCAGCTGAAGTCCTTGCGGCGCACCCGCCTGGCGTGCAGGAAGGAGAGCAGCAGCATGAGACCGAAGCGGGCGAGGACCAGCGCGCCGATCACCGCGAGGCCGACCACCAGCACGCTGGTGACCTGCTCGGAGATGTCCACGGCGGTGACGAACGCCTTGCCCTTCCAGAGCGCGAGCCCGGTGACCGGGGTGTGCGCGCTGGGTGCGCCGAGGGCGGCGGTGAGGTTGGTGAAGGCGTAGCCGCGCTCCTGCATCTGCGGCAGGAACTTCCCGATGGCAGCCACGGTCTGGGCACGGTTGCCGCCGGAGTCGTGCATCAGGATGATGGCGCCCTTGCCGTGCTTGGGCGTGGCTCGCTCGATGATCGCGTCCACGCCGGGGCGCTTCCAGTCCTCACTGTCGGTGTCGTTCACGACGGTGAGGTAGCCGCGGCTGCCGATGTACTGCGTGACCGGCCACGACTTGTTGTCCATGGCGTCGGAGAACGAGGAGTACGGCGGCCGGAACAACGATGTACGGATACCGGCGGCGCCCGCCAGCACCAGCTGGTTCTGGGAGAGCTCCCGGTCTATGCGGCTGGTGGACTGGAAGGACAGGTCGGGGTGGTTGAACGTGTGCAGCCCGACCTCGTGCCCCTCGTCGACCATGCGTTCCACGAGGTCGGGGTAGCGCGAGGCCATGGTGCCGGTGACGAAGAAGACGCCGTGCGCGTGGTGCTTCTTGAGCTCGTCCAGGACACGCGGGGTCCAGACCGGGTCGGGGCCGTCGTCGAAGGTCAGGACGATCTTGCGGTCGGGTATGCGCAGGGTCTTCGCGGTCCCGCCCCGGGCCCGGGCGTCGATGACCGGGCCGCCTTCGAGAACACTGTCCGGCACCTGGGTGGTGGGCGCCGGGGCCTGGATGCGGTGGTCGGCGAGGATCTCACTGTGTACGTATCCGCGCAGCATCAGCATGGCGAGCAGGGCGACAAGGAGGAGCGACGGAAGCAGGTAGCGCATGGGAAGCCTGCGCCGGACGGTCCGCTTCTTCTTCCGGTTGTGCCTGCCCCGCGGGGCGGGGGTTGTCATTTTTACTGTGCGCCTTCTTGTTGGACCACCGGTGGGGCCGAGGACTCCTCGGGCGGGGGCGGGCTCGACTCGACCGGCCCGGGGTCGGTCGACGGCGGAGGGCTGGCGGGCTGTGTCTCGGAGGCCGACGTCCCGGGAGCGGGCTGCGTGGCGACGTTGTTGCCCCTGGACGGGGCGTTGCTCGCGGAGGCCGAGGCGGCCGAGCCGGACGAGGCCGGTCCGGCGGACGCGCCGCCCGACGCGGTCGCACCCGTGCTGGGGCCCGGACCGGAGGCGGTGGAGCTGGGCGTGGGCCCGGGGGTCCCGGCCACCGATCCCGTGCCGTCGCTCGGGGCGGGACGGACCTCCACCTCGCCCGACTTCTTCTCCTCCTGTCCGGAGAGAGGCAGCCAGGGAGCGCTGGAGTTGCCGCCGAGCACGGCGACGACCAGCGTCACCGCGTAGACGGCACAGATCGCGGCGAGCATCCAGCCCAGGCGTCGGTACGTCTTGCTGCGGCGGCCGCTCTCGTCGACGAAGACCGGACCGTCGGTGTTGTCCGGCGGCGTCGGTTCAACAGGCAGTTCGGAAAGCTGCCGGCCGAGTCCGTCCAGCTGGACGGTGACGTCGTTCGGCTCGTGCGTGTGCCCGGTACGGGTACCTTCGCGCCAATTTTCCACAGGTGTTTGCACTTCCCCCACTCAATGAGTCGGGTGCGCGCGAATGACTGGATTTCTGCCGTCGGACCGGGCCCCCACCCTGTCCGTACGCCCCCACGCGGTGCACCCGGAAACATTGAATGTAGCGCACGCCGGTGACCGTCAGGCCCCCGTGTGAGGTGTTGTTCATGAACGGTGACGCATGAGTGACACATCGGCTTCAGGCAGCCACGAATCAGGTGGCCTAACCATCCATCCCTCTGTCGCAGCAAGTTCGGCCGCAGCGGCACGCAGCGAGTCCAGGCCGGGGTGCCTCGCCCCGGTGCGCCACACCAGCAGCAGCGGAGACAGCGGAACGGGCCGGACCAACGGGCGCACCACCGTACCCGGCAGCGGCGGGAAGTCGACGACGGTCAGAACGGGATGCCTGGACTTGGCCATCACCCGTTGCAATTCAGCCACTCCGACGGCCAGTGGTGCCGGTGGGGCCAGCACGATGCCCCACTCGCCGAAGAGCCGGGCGGCGAGCTCGGTCCACTCCCGGGTGCGCGTATTGCCCGCCCCCGCGTAGACGGTCTCCCCGGACAGTTCGTCCAATGCGACGACCCGGCGCCCGGCGAGATGATGATCGTGCGGCAGCAGGACGGCCATCGGCTCGTACCGCACCGGCTGTACGGAAAGCCGGGAGAGGACGGCGGGGTCGAGCCCGGCCGCCCGGCCGAAGGAGACATCGAGCCGCCCCGCGAGCACCTCGCCCGCCGCCCAGGTCAGGCCGCTCTCGAAGCGGGCCATCAGCTCGCATTCGGGTGCGAGCTCCCGCGCCCTGGCCAGGACCCGCGCCGCGGTCATCCCGTCGATGTTGAGGTCGACGAGCAGCGGGCGGGCTGCCGGGTCGCCGAAGGCGGCGGCGAGTTCGCCGTGGGCGTCGAGCACCCGCCGGGCGTACGGGAGGAGGCGTTCCCCGTCCGGAGTGAGCGACACCTGGCGGGTGGTGCGCTCGAAGAGCTCCGTGCCGAGCTCCCGCTCGAGGCGGCGGACGTCCCGGCTCAACGCCTGCTGCGCGATGTAGAGCAGGGCGGCGGCACGGGTGAAGTGCAGCTCCTCGGCCACGGCGACGAAGGCGCGCAGAAGCCGGGGATCGGTATCGGAGGTCGAGGAGACGGACACACGTCGGAATTTACAACAGCGGTGCGTGAATCCGCGCGGGGCAGGTGTTGGACGGCACGGGCCACGCGCGGTGAGGGTTGACCCGTGCTCCAGAAAACCCCTGCCTCCCCCGCCGGCAACCCGTACCTCCGTCTGCTCGCCGGCCCCGGCGCACGCGCCTTCACCGCGGGCAATCTCATCGCCCGTCTACCCATGGGGATGTTGAGCGTCAGCGCCGTCATCATGATCGCCGGCGCACACGATTCGTACGCCCTCGCAGGCGCCGTCACCGCCACCGGCCTCGCCGCGACCGCCCTGGTCGCCCCCTGGACGGCGCGGCTCGTCGACCGGTACGGCCAGGCCAGGATCGCGGTGCCGGCCACCGCGATCGCGACGCTCGGCTCACTCGCCCTGCTGCTCTGCGTGCACTACGACGCCCCCGTCTGGACGCTCTTCGCCGCGTACGCCGCCACGGCCACCACCCCGAACACCGGAGGCATGTCCCGGGCACGCTGGGCCCACATGCACCGGGGCGACCCGGCGACGCTGCACACCGCGAACTCCTTCGAACAGGCCGCCGACGAGCTGTGCTTCATGCTCGGCCCGGTCCTGGCCGCCACCCTGTGCGGGGCACTGTTCCCCGAAGCGGGCACCCTCACCGGCGCGGTCCTCCTGATGACCGGCATCCTGATCTTCGCCGCTCAACGGGCGACCGAACCCCCGGTGGCACCCCGTACCCACGCGGCCTCACCCCTGCGGACGCCCGGCATGCCCGCCCTGCTCACCGCGTTCCTCGCGACGGGCGCGGTGTTCGGCGCCCTGGAGATCGTCTCGATCGCCCACGTCGGGGGTGCGATCCTCGCTCTCCAGGCGGGCGGCTCCTGCCTCGCAGGGCTGCTGTACGGGGCGCTGCGTCCCGCCGTGGACATCCGGCGCCGGCTGCTGCTCTGCCTCACGGGGATGACCGTGCTCATGTCGCTCCCCCTGATCGCCGTGGCCACGACCGGCTCCCTGCTCGTCCTCGCGGGCTCCCTGCTGGTGGCAGGTGCGGCCACGGCGCCCACCATGGTCACCGTGATGACGCTGGTGCAGCGGCTCACCCCGCAGGCGCAGCTCAACGAGGGCATGACGCTCTCGGCCACCGCGCTGATCGGCGGAGTGGCCGTGGGTTCGGCGGTCGGCGGACGACTGGTGGAGCACTCCGGAACGGTCGCCGGCTATGCCGTACCGATGTGCGCGGCGGCGCTGGCGCTGGTGGTGGCCGCGGCCGGGACACGCAGGACCTGAGACCGCACGGAGAAAAACGAGGACCCCGCTGCCAGGGGCAACGGGGTCCTCGTTCACATGGGAATTGTGGAGATGGCGGGAATCGAACCCGCGTCCAACGGTGCAGAACCAGGGCTTCTCCGAGTGCAGTTCGCTGCGCTTTTCTCGGCCCCGGAGATCTCGCGAACAAGTCTCCGACGGGCCCAGTCACTGTTTGATTTCCCACCGAGCCCCGTGACCGGACTCAGTGGTTTAGTCCCCTAGATTATGCCAGGGTCCGGGTCGGGAACACCCCCGGGCTGACACCCATTAAGGGTCCCTCACTCACTGCTTATTAGGCAGCGAGGGCGAAGGACTGGGAATCGCTCTTGGAATTGGCGATTATTGGTTGCGACATATGGTTAACGAGATCATTGCCGCTTCCTCGACTCGCTTCCCCTGCCTCGACATCCGCTGTCGAAACCGATCATCCCCATGTTGTTTTTTCAAATGCGCGCACCTTCTGTGAGGTGCACGGCCCATCGTACGTGACCGACGCATGCCGGGGCCACCCTATTACGGCGGCTCCGGGGCGGGACCCCGTACTACGCGCTCCGCTGCCGCCGGCGGGCCGCCGAGATCGCGCGGTTCGTCTCCCGCGTGTCCTGCTTCTCGCGCAGCGTCTGGCGCTTGTCGAACTCCTTCTTGCCCTTGGCGAGCGCGATCTCGACCTTGACCCGGCCGTCCTTGAAGTACAGCGCGAGGGGCACGATGGTGTGGCCCGTCTCCTGCGACTTCGACTCCAGCTTGTCGATCTCGGCCCGGTGCATGAGCAGCTTGCGCTTCCGCTTGGCGGCGTGGTTGGTCCACGTGCCCTGCACGTACTCCGGGACGTGGATGTTGTGCAGCCACGCCTCGTGGTTGTCGATCTGGACGAAGCCGTCGACCAGCGACGCCCGGCCCATCCGCAGCGACTTGACCTCCGTACCCATGAGCACGAGGCCGCACTCGTAGGTGTCGAGGACGTGGTAGTCGTGCCGCGCCTTCTTGTTCTGCGCAATCATCTTGCGCCCGGTGTCTTTTTCCTTGGCCATAGTGCGGTCATTTTCGCACTACGACCCACCCCCGAGGCCAATCAATACTGTCTCGGCCCGCTGCTGGGCCTCGGAACCCGCCCCGACGTCCGGCGTGATGCCGTGTCCTTCGACGCTGCGGCCCGCCGGAGTGCGGTACTGCCCGACGGTCAGCTCGGCCACCGAGCCGCCCGGCAGCTTGCTGGGCATCTGCACGGAGCCCTTGCCGAAGGTGCGCGATCCGACGGTCACAGCCCTGCCCCGGTCCTGCAGGGCACCGGTCAGCAGCTCGGCCGCGCTCATCGTGCCGCCGTCCACGAGGACGACCACGGGCCGGTGGGTGTCGCCGCCGGGGTCGGCGTAGAGGGCGCGCTGCTCGCCGTGCACGTCGTACGTGGCGACGAGACCGCCGTCCAGGAAGGCCGAGGAGGCCGTGACGGCCTCGGTGACCAGTCCGCCCGAGTTGGCCCGGAGGTCCAGGAGGATCCCCGCCTCCCCCGGGGCCGTGCGCACGGCGTCGCGGATCGCGGTGCCCGCACCCTTGGTGAACGCGGCGACCTTGATCAGCACGGCGGAGGAGGGCTTCCCGCCCAGCCGCCGCACGGTGACGGCCTGCGTGGCGAGCCGGGCCCGGTGGAGGGTCTCGGTCCAGGAGTGCGCACCTCGTCTGAGCCCGAGGACCACGGGCGTGCCCTCGACGGCCCCCGAACGGTCGCCGCGCAGCAGGGCGACCACATCGGCGACGGGGCGCTTCTCGACCCGGCGGCCGTCGACCGTACGCAGCAGGTCACCTTTGCGTACACCGGCCAGATCCGCGGGTCCGCCCGGCTGGACGCCCGTCACGACGACATCCCCGCGGGCCGAACGCTGAGCGGAGATACCCACTCCGGTGTACGAGCCGTCCAGTGCCTGCTCGAAGTCCTCGTACTCGCGCTCGTCGTACACGGCGCCCCAGCGGTCCCCGCTGCGGCTGACGACCTCCGCCGCCGCGTCCGTCCCGGACTTCCCGTCGGCCTCGGCGTCGGCCGCCGCTTCCGCGATCTCCTCACGGTCGACGGAACCGACGGTGGAGGAGACGGAACGGGTCTTTATCTCCGCCGCGTTGTCCTTCTCCCGCGGCAGGGACCCGGTGGCCGCTGCGGTGGCGAGCACGCTCGCGAAAACCAATGTCAGGGCCGCCCCGCGGTAGACACCGCGGGGGTTCAATCGGTGCGTGAGGCCCGGCATGGCGCCGAGTCTAGGACAACGCCCCGGCGGCCCACGGCTCGTTGGCCGCATGCCGCACGGGGCGCTCGTCACACCTTGAGGTACTTGCGCAATGCGAAGAGAGCCGCAACGGCGGGCATCAGCAGGCCGATCGCGAGGACCAGCGGGAGCTTGCTGAGCACCGCTTCCCAGCCGATGAAGTCGATCAGATTCAGCTTCTCCTGGAGCGCGAGACCGCCGTCGATCAGGAAGTACCGGCCGGCGAGCAGCATCACGCAGGCGAGCAGGCCCCCGATCAGACCGGCGAACGCCGCCTCCATGATGAACGGCATCTGGATGTAGAAGCCGGAGGCGCCGACGAGGCGCATGATGCCCGTCTCCCGTCTCCGGCTGAACGCCGATACACGGACGGTGTTCACGATGAGCATCAGCGCGATGACCAGCATCAGCGCCATCACGAACAGCGCCGCCATGTTCATGCCGTTCATCATCTCGAAAAGATTGTCCAGGATGCCGCGCTGGTCCTGGACGGACTGCACCCCGTCACGGCCCGCGAAGGCCGTCGCGACCACCTTGTACTTCTGCGGGTCCTTCAGCTTGACGCGGAACGACTCCTGCATCTGGTCCGGGGTGATGTTGCCGGCCATCGGCGAATCGCCGAACTGCTCCTGGTAGTGCTTGTACGCCTCGTCGACCGTCTCGAAGAGGACCGGCTTCTCGACGGCCTCCATCTTCTCGAGGTCGGCCTTGATCTCCTTCTTCTGCTGCGCGGTGACCGCACCCTTGGCGCATTTGGGCACGTCCTTGGCGTCACTCTTGTTGCAGAGGAAGATCGAGACGTTGACCTTGTCGTACCAGTAGGTCTTCATCGAGCTGACCTGCTCGCGCATCAACAGCGCACCGCCGAACAGGGCGAGCGAGAGGGCGACGGAGACCACGACCGCGAAGGTCATCGTGAGGTTGCGACGAAGACCGACGCCGATCTCCGACAGGACGAACTGGGCGCGCATGGCGTCCTTTCAGTACTCGATGCTCGTGCAGGTGCTCAGTGCTGGTAGCCGTAGACGCCGCGCGCCTGGTCACGTACGAGACGGCCCTGCTCGAGCTCGATGACGCGCTTGCGCATCTGGTCGACGATGTTCTGGTCGTGGGTCGCCATGATCACGGTGGTGCCGGTCCGGTTGATCCGGTCCAGCAGTTTCATGATGCCCACGGAGGTCTGCGGGTCGAGGTTTCCGGTCGGCTCGTCCGCGATCAGCAGCATGGGGCGGTTGACGAACGCACGGGCGATCGCGACGCGTTGCTGCTCACCACCGGAGAGCTCACCGGGCATCCGGTCCTCCTTGCCCCCGAGCCCGACGAGGTCGAGAACCTGCGGCACCGCCTTGCGGATCTCGCCGCGCGGCTTGCCGATGACCTCCTGCGCGAAGGCCACGTTCTCGGCGACGGTCTTGTTGGGGAGGAGCCGGAAGTCCTGGAAGACCGTGCCCAGCTGGCGGCGCATCTGCGGCACCTTCCAGTTGGACAGCCGCGCGAGGTCCTTGCCGAGCACATGGACCATGCCCTGGCTGGCGCGCTCCTCGCGGAGGATGAGCCGCATGAAGGTGGACTTGCCGGAGCCGGATGAGCCCACCAGGAAGACGAACTCACCCTTCTCGATGTCGAGTGAGACATCGCGGAGAGCTGGACGGCTCTGCTTCGGGTAGGTCTTGGAGACGTTGTCGAATCGGATCACGGATGCACCACGGTCGGCCGGGAGTAGGTGTGCGTGACCATACGCGAACCGGGCTGACGCGTGCAGTCGGCGTCCAGCAATGGGCGATATGTAACGGAACGCGACCGAGTACGAATCGGGGCGTGCCGGGCCTTGCCCGGCGGGCCGCGCCGAAACCGGCGCGAGCTGGCACAGTGGTAGGGGGAACGGTTGCGTTTCCCGGAGCGTTGTGCGGAGAGAAAGCGTATGCGGCTCCGCCGCGCGGGAGGAGGAAAGCGCATGACCTATGACCGACTGGTGTGCGCGAACTGCGCGGCTCCCATCAGCGAGGGCCGCTGCCGCGTCTGCCGGGCGAGCCGGGAGCGCATGCAGGAGGAAGGCCCGTTCGTGGGTCTGAATCCGGCGATGCTGATCGCCCTGATGGTGATCCTGGTGGCCGCCCTGGCACTGCTGGCGCACCAGGCCGTGTAGACAGCGGCTGTGCGCAAGCGAGCGACTGGTCACTGAGCGTCGGCAGATCGACCCGGAGTGACCCCCTGCCCCGGCCACGTGCGCTCGGTGAGCAGCGGACCGTCGGCCCAGACCCGAGCGCTGACGCCATCGGTGCGCAGAAGCCGCTCTCACCCACCGCCCGTCGCTTCGGTGCGCCGGTACAGCCCCCTCGACGCTCCCCTCCCCCCGTAACGCTCCCGCAGCCGTACCCACGCAGCCGGAACCGCGCTGCCGGGCCCACGGGGCGTCGGCAGGCCTCCACGGGCACGTAGCGCGGCTCCTGCCGCCCTACGCGTTGAGGGGCAGGGCGGGAAGCCCCGTCCTTCAGGCCCGCTCCACGGCTTGCGGTCCGCCGCCGACGCGCAGAGGGACCCGACCCGCGGAGAAGCGGATCGGGTCCCTCTGTACGTACGTGTGTCGCTAGCTGGTGCTAGGCGACCGTACGGCCGTTCACCAGGCGCGGCAGGAAGCGGAAGCCGATACCACCGGCGATCATCGTCGCGGCACCGAGCAGCAGGAACGTGGTCTCGGCCGCACCGGTCTCGGCGAGCTCGTCCTTGCCCTTGCCCTGCTCGACCGGCTGGTTGCCGACACTGTCGGTGTCCGTGCCGGCTCCGTCGGTGTCACCGGTCGCGGAACCGGTGGTCCCGCCGTCGGCACCACCATCAGCACCGCCGTCAACGCCACCATCGGCACCGCCGTCAGCACCGCCATCAGCACCACCG
>NZ_JBEXDB010000021.1:74570-74784 GCF_040605575.1 Streptomyces sp. NPDC005566
GACCATCGGCACCGCCGTCAGCACCACCATCGGCACCGCCGTCAGCACCACCATCGGCACCGCCGTCAGCACCACCATCGGCACCGCCGTCAGCACCACCATCGGCACCGCCGTCAGCACCGCCGTCAGCGCCACCATCGGCACCGCCGTCAGCACCGCCGTCAGCACCGCCGTCAGCGCCACCATCGGCACCGCCGTCAGCGCCACCATCGGC
>NZ_JBEXDB010000021.1:74881-134322 GCF_040605575.1 Streptomyces sp. NPDC005566
GGCGCCACCGTCAGCACCGCCATCGGCGCCACCGTCAGCACCGCCATCGGCGCCACCGTCAGCACCGCCATCGGCGCCACCGTCAGCACCGCCATCGGCGCCACCGTCAGCACCGCCATCAGCACCGCCGTCAGCACCGCCGTCAGCACCACCGTCGACCCCGCCGAGGGGGTCGTCGAGGGTCACCTGGGCGCTCAGTCCGTTGTCGCCGGCGTCCACGCCGATACCGAGGCCGAGGCCGGCGGCCTGCGCGGCACCCGCAACCGTCAGCGAGGCACCCGCAGCAATAACCGCACCAGCGGCTATGCGCGCGACGCGGATTCGCGTCTTCTTCGTCATCTGTTGCTACCCCCAGTAGCTGATCTCGTCATTGGAGCAGCCATATGCGGTCCGCGGCCCTGCGGGGTCACGCTCTGCAGGGCCACGCCGTACCGTGGTCATCCCGCCCGCCCCCGATCACACCTGTCCCAGACATACGCATGCTGCTCCAGCAGCCTGGCCAGAGTTAAGGACTACGTCAAGGCCGTTCCGAGGGCATACGCGCCGCTATGGGGGTTCTTGACGGCTATTCGGGACCACGACTGTGACGCATTCACCACACGGTCCCCTCAACTCGCCTTCGCGCGACGGGAGAACGCGGTCGGGCCCGGGGCAGGATTCCCTGCCCCGGGCCCGACCGCCGTACGGGTACGGCTACTTCTCACTCTGCTTGCGCCAGCGGATGCCGGCCTCGACGAAGCCGTCGATCTCGCCGTTGAACACCGCTTCGGGGTTGCCCATCTCGAAGTCCGTACGCAGGTCCTTGACCATCTGGTACGGGTGCAGGACGTACGAACGCATCTGGTTTCCCCAGGAGTTGCCGCCGTCGCCCTTGAGCGCGTTCATCTTCGCCTGCTCCTCCTGGCGGCGGCGCTCGAGGAGCTTCGCCTGGAGGACGTTCATGGCGGACGCCTTGTTCTGGATCTGCGAACGCTCATTCTGGCAGGAGACGACGATGCCGGTGGGCAGGTGGGTCAGGCGCACCGCGGAGTCCGTGGTGTTGACGCCCTGGCCGCCGGGGCCCGAGGAGCGGTACACGTCGACGCGGAGCTCGGACTCGTCGATCTCGACGTGGTCCGTCTGCTCGACCACGGGCAGCACCTCGACACCCGCGAAGGACGTCTGGCGGCGGCCCTGGTTGTCGAACGGGGAGATCCGGACGAGCCGGTGGGTGCCCTGCTCGACGGAGAGCGTGCCGTAGGCGTACGGCACCTCCACCGCGAAGGTGGTCGACTTGATGCCGGCCTCTTCGGCGTAGGCGGTCTCGTAGACCTCGGTCTTGTAGTTGTGCCGCTCGGCCCAACGCAGGTACATGCGCTGGAGCTTCTCGGCGAAGTCGGCCGCGTCGACGCCGCCGGCCTCGGCGCGGATGGTGACGAGGGCCTCGCGCGCGTCGTACTCACCGGAGAGGAGCGTGCGGACCTCCATCTCGTCCAGCGCCTTGCGGACCGACTGCAGCTCGGACTCGGCCTCGGCCAGCGCGTCGGCGTCGCCCTCGTCCTCGGCGAGCTCGAAGAGAATGGAGAGGTCGTCGATGCGGCCGCGCAGGGCCTCGGCCTTGCGGACCTCGGCCTGGAGGTGCGAAAGCTTGCTGGTGATCTTCTGGGCCGCCTCCGGGTCGTCCCAGAGGGACGGCGCCGCCGCCTGCTCCTCGAGCGCGGCGATATCAGCCCTCAGCGCATCCAGGTCCAGGACGGCCTCGATCGACCCCATGGTCGAGGAGAGGGACTTCAGCTCTTCGGAAATATCGACGACTGCCACGGGTCCAGCCTAACGGCTGGACGAGTGAACCTGTTCCTCCCCCGGCGCCGGGCCCTCCCGGGGGTGGTCCTCAGGGCGCCGCCGGCGCCGAATTCTCGGTGTCCTGGGGGGTCGCGCCCGCGTCGTCACCGCTCGTGGCGAGCCAGCCGCCCACTCCTATGGCCACGCACAGGGCGACCACTGCGGCACCAAGGGTGATGCGGCGCTTGCGGACGGCGGCGGACTTGTTGCGTGCCGATCCGGGCCTCGGACGCCCGGGGGCGCGCGGGGCGCGTGCCGTGCCCAGGGGGCCGCCGGCCAGCTCGTCGGGTGCGGGGACGCGCATGCTCGTGTGGGTGTCCCGGTTGGAGTCCGGGGTGGAGCCCGGGACCAGCGGGACCGCGCCTCGGCGGCGCGGCTCGTCCTGGGCGGGTGTGTACTGCTGCTCGTCGTACATCTGCGGCTCGGCCTCGGCATCGGGCTCGTCCACGTCCAGCGGAGGTATCCCGGACAGCAGCGGAAGCAGCTCGCGCAGCCGGACCGCGAGCTCGGAGGCGCGCAGCCGGGACGCGGGGGCCTTGGCCAGGCACTGGACCAACAGCTGCCAGAGCTCCTCGGGGATGCCCGGGAGGGGGACGACCGTCTCGGTGACGTGGCGGCGCAGCACCGCGCCCGGGTGGCCGCCACCGAAGGGCGTGAAGCCCGCCAGGAGCTCGTACAGCACGGTCGCGAGGGCGTAGATGTCCACGGCGGCGCGCGGCGGGAGGCCCTCGACGATCTCGGGGGCCAGATAGTCCGGCGTGCCGATGATCTTGGTGGCCTTGGTGCGGCGCGGGGTGTCGATCAGCTTGGCGACACCGAAGTCGGTGAGCAGTGCCGGGTGCGAGCCCCCGGGGCCCAGGGGGCCCTCCATGTCGAGCAGGATGTTCTCCGGCTTGACGTCGCGGTGGACCACTCCGGCGCGGTGCGCGGCCGCGAGCCCGTCGGCCACGTCAGCGATGATCGCCGCGGCGGCCTCGGGCGCGAGGCGGCGCTCCCGGTCGAGACGGGTGCGCAGATCGGTGCCCCGTACGAGGTCCATGACCAGAGCCAGGTCGTTGCCGTCCACGACGAGGTCGCGCACGGCGACCACGTGCGGATGATCGAGCCCGAGCAGGGCTGTGCGCTCCTGCACGAACCGGCCCACGAGCTCCTGGTCGGACGCGAGGTCCTCACGGAGCAGCTTGATGGCGACGGGACCCTCGGGCCCCTCGCCGAGCCACACCGTGCCGGCGCTGCCGCGCCCCAGAATCTGGTGGGCGGTGTACCGGCTGCCGATATTCCGTGCCAAGACTGCTCCCTCAGCGGCTGGCGTTGACCCCCCGGTCGACAAAGTTACGCGGCTATCGGGGTGTTGCGTGCCCTGGATGGCGCCAACCTTCACTTCTGCGGGCGAAATAGGCCCGCAGAAGTCGACAAAGGCACAGAGTGGGTGACGTTACTGGCCGCTGGGCGGCACGTCACCGCTGCTGCCGCCCAGATCCTCGAACCAACCGGAGACCTTGGAGATCCCGTCCCCGATCGCCTCCCAGTACCCCTTGCCCTGAGCCACCCAGTCCTGCAGGGGCGTCAGTTCCCAGATCAGCCAGCTGGCGACGATCAGCAGCAGCACGGTGAACAGGCACCCCTTGAGGCAGCCGAGCCCGGGGATCCGCATCGGGTTGGAACTGCGCTGCCTGGGCTGGCGCGGGGCCGGCGGCTGGGGCGCCGGCTGCTGCGGAGGCGCGTACTGCTGACGCTGGGGCTGGTGTTGCGGCTGATGCTGCTGCGGCTGGTAGCGCTGAGGCTGCTGCTGCGGGTACTGCTGGTCGCGCCGGGGCTGCGGGCGCTGATCCTGCTGAGGCTGCCGGCGCTGCTGAGGCTGCTGGTGCGGCGGGGCCTGCTGCTGGCGCTGCGGGCGTCGGCGCAGAGGGTCCTGGCTCGGGTCGAGGTACTGGACCTGCGTTTGCTCGTTGCGGTCGCGGGCGGCCCTGAGCTGGGACTGCCAGGGGTGCGGCTCGTCGGGGGACGGAGCACCGGCGGGCCGCGGGGGTACGGGAGGCATGACCGCGGTCGGATCGGCGTGGCCGCCTCCCGGGGTCTGCTGCATCACGCTGGTCGGGGCGGCCGGGTCGTAGGACCCGGCGTTGCTCGGCAGCACCTGCGTCGCATCGGCCGCCCCCGGGGTCTCCGGTACGGCGGCGGGCGCCGGATCGGGCGCGAGCAGGGCGCCGACGCCCTCGGCCGCGGCGATCTGCGCCGAGTTCGCGTGCACCCCGACACCCGCGCCGACGGTACGCAGGGCGCGCGCCAGGCTCACGGCGCTGGGCCGCTGGTCCGGGTTCTTGCGCAGGCAGCGCTCTATGACGGTCCACAGCGGCTCGGGAACGTTGCCGGGCCGCCTGGGCTCCTCGCTGAGGTGCCGGTGCAGCACTTCGAGGGCGGTGCCCCCGGCGAACGGCGGGCGTCCGGTGACCAGCTCGTACAGCAGGATGCCCGCGCCGTAGATGTCCACGGCGGAGGTCTGCGGACGGCCCTCGGCCGACTCGGGCGCCACATAAGCGGGCGTGCCGACGAACTCATGGGTCCGGGTCAGACCCGGGGAGTCCGCGAGGCGCGCGATGCCGAAGTCGGTGAGCATCGGGTGCATCGCACCGTCCCGCTCGTCGAGCAGCACGTTGGCGGGCTTAAGGTCGCGGTGGACGACGCCGTCGGCGTGGCTGGCGGCGAGCGCGTCCGCGATCTGAGCGGTGAGCAGGGCGGCGGCGACCGGGGTGAGCGGGCCGTTCTCGCGCAGGTAACGGTGCAGGTCCGGGCCGTCGATCAGATCCATCACGAGGGCGAGCAGATCGCCCTCGACGACGAGGTCCCGGGTCCGCACGATGTTCGGGTGGGTGAGCCGCAGCAGCACGGAGCGCTCGCGGAGGAACCGCATCACGACATCCGCGTCGTTGGCGAGCTCCTCCTTGAGGACCTTGATCGCAACGGTCTCTCCGGGCTGCCCGGCGACAGCCGCCTCGGCACCCGCGGTCTCCCGCTGGCGGGCTCGCCAGACGGTGCCCGTGGCGCCGCGTCCGAGCGGCTCCTCGAGCAGGTACTTGCTGCCGACTGGCCGCACGTCACGCGCTCCCTGCTGATCGTTGTGCTCGCGGTCCCCCGGGTCCGCCCGGATGTTCCGGCCCACTCTAGTGCCGCCGTACCGGGCACCGGCCGGTCGTCCTCAGGTCGTCCTCAGGTCGTCCTCAGGTCGTGCCGGCGCTGTGTCCGGGGAAGACGCACAGGCGCGACCGTTGGTTGCCGAACGAGTGTGCAGCACTCCCCGGGCAGGACCAAGCAGGCACTTTTGCACCCACAGCCGACCATTCAAGATCACTAAGCGGTCACCCCCGGGCGTGTTGTCAGTGGCAGGTGCGAGGATGCCCCAAGCACGGAACTGTGAGGCTGAGATCCTCGCGCTCCGTGACGACCTGTACCGGACGACGCGTCCGTGCCGGGTGGGGGGAATCACAGGGCACCACCCCCTGCCGGGCACCCCGCGCAGAAGGGACCGCTGACGGCGATGCAGATCCGGCTGACCGTCCTCGCGCCGCGCAGCGGCCAGACCCCCACGCGCGCCTGCGACGTGCTCGTCACCGCCCCCGCGGGGACGGCTCTCGCCGCTGTCGCCTCCGGCCTGGCCGCTGCCGTGTCGGGGCCCGAGGGCTCCCTGGGCGGCGGCGCCGTCGTGTTGTACGCCGGGCGGGAGCGGCTCGACCCGCAGCGCTGCGCCCTGGGTGAGCCGCCCCTGGTCGACGGCGCGGTGCTCTCCCTCCAGTTGCCCGGTGAGGACGAGACGGCGGACGACGCCGTCCCCGCACAACTGCACGTGATCGCGGGGCCCGACGCGGGCGGGGTCCATCTGCTGCACGGCGGGCAGATCCGGATCGGCCGCTCCGCCGACGCCGACGTGCCGCTCGACGACCCGGACGTGTCCCGGCTGCACTGCGCGGTGACGGTCTCCGAGGACGGCCGGGTATCGGTCGCCGACCTCCGCTCCACCAACGGCACCGCCCTGGACGGTACGGAGATCGGCGAGCGCCCGGTCCCGCTGACCCCGGGCGCACTGCTGCGCCTCGGCGAGTCGACACTCCGGCTCACCGCAGGCACCCGTACGCCGGCGCTCGCGACGGCACCCGACGGCGAGGGCCACCTGAGAGTCGCCCGGGCGGACCCCCGGGGCACCGCGGCAGCCGGTGCGAGCGTCCACGGAGACGGGGAGCGGGAGGAGCACGGCGGCTGCGGAGGACACAGCCATGCCTACAGCCCCGCCCCGGCGGCCCCCTCCGGCCACGGCGCGGACGAGGCGTACGGCGACACCCCCGCGGGGCACGGCGAACACCGCAGCGGACCGGCCGCCGCCCGGCCGCAGCCCGCCCACGGCCGCGGCGACGCCCCCACCGAGGGTGACGCTCCGCGGCGCGGCGGCATAGGGGCCTGGGCGCGCCGCCTGACGGGTGGCAAGGGCGACCCGGGCAACGGGGCGGCCGGTGGGCCGCTCCCGGCCGAGGGCGCAGAGCAGGAACTACTCTCCCCCTCCGTGGGATCACCCGCTCCTCCGGCCCCGGCAGGCACCTGGCCCGACCCCGCGACCGTGCTCCTCACCGCGCTCGGCCCCGGCCCGCGTCTGTGGGAGCGCGACACGGCCCACCCGGAGGCCCTGGTCGTACGGCTGGGGACGACGGAGCGGGCCGACCTGCCCGCCGTGCCGGTCACCGTGGGGCTGCGGGAGGCCGGTTCGCTCGGGCTCGCGGGGCCCAGGGCACGACTGTCCGGACTCGTCCGCTCGACAGTGGCGCAGCTCGCCGCGCTGCACTCCCCGTTCGACCTGGAGATCGTGCTGATCAGCACGGACCGGGCCCGCGGCACCGACGAGCGGCGGCGGGAGTGGTCATGGCTCGGCTGGCTGCCGCATCTGCGCCCCATGCACGGCCAGGACTGCAGGCTGCTCCTCGCCTTCGACAGGGAGCAGGCCGAAGCACGTACGGCCGAGCTGGTGCGCCGCCTGTACGAGGGGCCCCTCGGCCCCGGCTGGGCGAGCGCGGACCGGGCCGCGGTGGCCGAGGCCGCCCGCCACCACTCGGGGCCGTACACGGTGGTCATCGTGGACGGCGACCCGGGTTCGGCGGCGCTTCGCGAGAGCACGGCCGGGCTGGCCGGTGCGGGGGCGGCGGCCGGAATCCATCTGATCTGCCTGGCAGAGACCCCGGCGGCCTCGCCCACCTCCCCGGTCGCCGCGACCTACGACACCGCGTGCCGGGCCTCGATCGCCTTCCGCGAGTGCGGGGCGGTCGCCATGCTGAGCGGCGATGTGGCGACCGCGTTGCGGCTGCTGCGTACGGCCGGCGGCCAGGCCGCCGGGCACGGCACCGTCGCCGCGGTGGACGCGGTGTCGGCGGCCTGGGCGGAGCGGTTCGGGCGCGCCTTGGCCCCGCTGCGCGACGAGGGCTCGGCCGCGTTGCCGGGCAGGCCCGTGGCGGCGGCCGCGCTGCCCCCGTCCGCCCGGCTGCTGGACGAGCTGGGCCTCGCCAGGGCCACCCCGGCCTCCCTGATGGCCCGATGGGCGTCCACGGCCGAGGAACAGCCGGGGGCGACGGTGCGCACGGCCGCTCCCGCGGGCGGGGACCTGGACACGACGGGTTCCGGCCGCACCCTGAGCGCCGGCCCCCGGGTGGGACAGCAGCGTCCCGGCTCCGACCAGGGGCACACGCCGTTCCGGGGCAGCGGACCCACCAGCTCCGGGTCGGGGCGTTCCGCGTACTCCCCGGCGGCCGGCGTGCCCGAGCAGCGGCGCGAGGCACAGGCGCCCGCCGCGGCCGTGTCCTCCGGCTATGCCGGGCGGCCCGTGGTCGTGCTCGGCGCCGGACCCCGCGGCCCCCTCTCCATCGATCTGGCCGACGAGGGCCCGCACCTGCTGGTCGAGGGGCCCGCCGGCAGCGGCCGTACGGAACTGCTGCGGGCCGTCGCCGCATCGCTGGCGTCCGCCGCCCGGCCCGACCGGCTCGGCATCCTGCTGATCGACGGGGCGGGCGGCGAACACGGCGAGCGCGGCGAGGGCCTGCGCCCCTGCACGGAGCTGCCGCACGTGTTCACGCACCTGGTCGCCTCCGACCCCGTACGGATGCGGGAGTTCGCCCAGGCGCTCGGCGGCGAGCTGAAGCGCCGGGCCGAGCTGCTCGGCCCGCTGGACTTCACGGCGTGGCACGCGCGGTACGAGGAGTCGCAGGCGCTCGGCAGCCGCCGCCCGGTCAACATCGTCGAACAGCGCGGCGATCTCGAATCACCTGCCAGCGGCACCCTGCGGCTGCGGACCACGGCCCGGTCCACGGATCCCGGCCCTTCTCCGCTGCCCCGGCTCGTCGTCCTGGCCGATGACTTCGATGCCCTGGTCGCCCCCGCGCTCGGCAGCCCCGGCCGCCCGGCCGCCGGATCCGTCGTACGGGCGCTGGAGGCCGTGGCCAGGGACGGCGGACGGCTCGGTGTCCATCTGGTGGCCACCTCCGCCCGTCCTGACCGCACCGAGGACACGGAGCTGGCCCGCGGGGCCCGGCTGCGTATCGTGCTCGATCCGCCCGTCGTACCGCCGTCACCGGACGAAGCCTCCCCGGGCCGTGGCCGGCTGGGGCATCCGGACGGCAGGGTCACCCCGTTCCAGGGCGGCCGGGTCACGGGCCGCATCCCGCGCACGGCGACCCTGCGTCCCACGGTCGTCCCGCTGGAGTGGGAGCGGATGGGCGATCCGCCGACCCGTCGTCCGGTCCGTGAGCTGGGCAACGGGCCGACGGACCTGGCTCTGCTGGCCAGCGCCCTCGATCGGGCGGCCCGTTCGGTGAACGCCGAGCGGCTGCCCCCGCTGGTCCCGTTCCCCGCGTCGCCTTCCTGAACCCGTTCCGCGCGCCTCCGTCCTGAACTCCGCTCTTTCTTCGGCGCGTTGGCCTCACGTCACGAGCCCATCACGATCACCCGGTTGAGGGCGAGGGTGGTATTGCGGCGCCCGTACACCCGGCGTAGGACTGTGCGCACGGACGATGTGAACCGCACGATGTGAGACGTGGCCGGCACCCGAGAGTCCCACCGTCGGTGCTGGTCCGCACACATGCGCGCACGAGAAACGGGGCACGGAATGCGCACAACCCTTCGAATGCGTAGGGCCGCACTGGTGTTCACCGCGATCGGGGCACTGGCCCTCACCGGATGCGGTGACGATGGCGGCGCCAAGGACGAAGCGGGCGAGGGCTCGGGCAAGGAAAGTCCGTCGAGCGTCGCGCTGCCGAAACTGGACGGCGAGAAGGTCTCGGTCGCCGCGGTCTGGACGGGGCCGGAGCAGGCCAACTTCACCAAGGTGCTGGACGAGTTCGAGAAGCGCACGGGCGCGACGGTGACCTTCGTGCCGGCGCAGGACCCGATCGTCAACTTCCTCGGTACGAAGATCGCGGGCGGCCAGCCCCCGGACGTGGCGATGATCCCGCAGGTCGGCGCCATCCAGCAGGCGGTCGCGAAGAAGTGGGCGAAGCCGGTGGGGGCCGAGGCTAAGGCCCAGCTGAGCAAGAACTACGCGAAGGTCTGGCAGGACCTCGGCACGGTGGACGGCACCCAGTACGGCGTCTACTTCAAGGCCGCCAACAAGTCCCTCATCTGGTACAACGCCGCGGCGTTCGAGAACGCGGGCGCGAGTGAGCCGAAGACCTGGAAGGACTTCATGGCCACCGCCGAGACGGTCTCCGCCTCCGGTGTCACCCCCGTCTCCGTCGGCGGCGCGGACGGCTGGACGCTCACCGACTGGTTCGAGAACATCTACCTCTCGCAGGCCGGTCCGGAGAAGTACGACCAGCTGGCCAAGCACGAGATCAAGTGGACGGACCCGTCCGTCAAGGACGCGCTGACCACGCTCGCCGAGCTCTTCGGGAAGCCGAGCCTGATCGCGGGCGGCGCCGACGGGGCGCTGCAGACCGAGTTCCCGGCGTCCGTCACCCAGACCTTCACCGGCGGGGACCAGCCCAAGGGCGCGATGGTGTTCGAGGGCGACTTCGTCTCCATCAACATCGCACAGACCAAGGCGAAGATCGGTACGGACGCCAAGGTGTTCCCGTTCCCGGCCGTCGGCGCGGACTCCCCCGTGGTGACGGGCGGCGACGCCGCCGTGGCGCTCAAGGACAGCAAGGGCGCCCAGGCGCTGCTGACCTGGCTGGCCTCGACGGACGCCGCGAAGATCTGGGCCGAGGCGGGCGGGTTCATCTCGCCCAACAAGGGCCTGGACGTGGCCGCGTACCCCAACGATGTGCAGCGCAAGATGGCCGAGGCGCTGATCGCGGCCGGTGACGACGTCCGGTTCGACATGTCCGACCAGGCGCCCCAGTCGTTCGGCGGGACCCCCGGGAAGGGCGAGTGGAAGACGCTCCAGGACTTCCTGAAGAACCCGAAGGACATCGCGGGGACTCAAGCGAAACTGGAGTCCGACGCGGCCGAGGCGTACAAGAGCTGACGGGATGACCACAGCGACCGCGGGGGGCGCCGGAGCGGTGCCCCCCGTCGACAAGCGTCCTGACGGCGAGCCGAAGCCCGTACGCACGCGCAGGAGCGTGACCGGCACCCGCAGGGTGTTCGCGGCGGCGTTCCTGCTGCCTGCCCTGGTGCTGCTCGGCGCACTCGTCGTCTATCCGATCGTGTACTCCGTCTACCGGTCCTTCTTCGACCAGGCGGGCACGGGCTTCGCGGGCATCGACAACTACACGTCGCTGTTCACCGACGACACCATCCGCACCGCGGTCAAGAACAACCTGATCTGGGTCGTCGTCGCGCCGACGGTCTCCACCGTGCTCGGGCTGATCTTCGCGGTGCTGACCGAACGCATCCGGTGGGGCACGGCGTTCAAGCTGATCGTCTTCATGCCGATGGCGATCTCGATGCTGGCCGCGGGCATCATCTTCCGCCTGGTGTACGACCAGGCGCCGGAGCGCGGGGTCGCCAACGCCGTGGCGGTGGGTGTGCACGACACCTTCGCCGAGTCCTCGGGCTTCCCGAAGGCGCATCCGCTGCCCGTCCATCCGCTGAAGGCGGGCGGCGGCGGTTCCTTCGTCACTAAGGAACCGGTCCGGGCCGGCTCCCCGGTCCAGCTGCCGCTGGTCGGTGTGGCGCCCGCCAAGATGCCGGGCGACGCCGAGCCGGCGAAGGCCGCCACCGCGGCGGACGGGAAGATCACCGGTACCGCGTGGCTGGACTTCACCAAAGGGGGCGGCGGCAGACCCAACGTCGTGGACCCGAAGGAATTCGGCCTGAAGGGCATCACGGTCGAGGCGGTCAAGGACGGCAAGGTCGTCGCCTCGGCGACCGCGGGCGCGGACGGGGTGTTCACCCTGCCCGCATCCGCCGACGGCGCGGAGCTCCGGCTGCCCGCGGCGAACTTCCGGGAGCCGTACAACGGGGTCGACTGGCTCGGCCCGTCCCTCGTGACACCGGGGATCATCGGCAGCTACGTCTGGATGTGGGCGGGCTTCGCGATGGTGCTGATCGCGGCGGGCCTGGCGGGCCTGCCGCGCGAACTCCTCGAGGCGGCCCGGGTGGACGGCGCCAACGAGTGGCAGGTGTTCCGCCGGATCACCGTCCCGATGCTGGCGCCCGTCCTCGCGGTGGTGCTGGTCACCCTGATGATCAACGTACTGAAGATCTTCGACCTGGTCTTCATCATCGCGCCCGGCTCCACCCAGGACGACGCGAACGTCCTGGCCCTCCAGCTGTACCGGTCCTCGTTCGGCACGGACGCGGACCTCGGGGTCGGCAGCGCCATCGCCGTGCTCCTGCTGCTGCTGGTGATTCCGGTGATGCTCTTCAATGTCCGCCGGATACGCAAGGAGGGGCGCCGATGACCACGACCGAGCCGGTGAGGGCCACAGGGGTCCCCGCTGCCACGGCCGGGCCGGTGAAGGCCAAGCCGTCCCTCGCCTCGCGGGCAGCGGCCCGCGCGGGCGGCGGTGTCATGCGGGTCTTCCTCATCCTGGTGGGCCTGTTCTGGCTGATGCCGACCATCGGACTGCTGCTGTCCTCGCTGCGCGGGGCCGAGGACATCGCGGCCTCCGGCTGGTGGAAGATCTTCACCGCCCCCTCGGAGCTCACCTTCGACAACTACCAGCGCCTGCTGGACAATTCGGTCATCACCGATTCGCTCCTCAGCACGGTGCTGATCACCGTCCCCACGACGTTCCTCGTCGTGGTGATCGGCTCGCTCGCCGGATACGCCTTCGCCTGGATGGAGTTCCCCGGCCGCGACTGGTGGTTCCTGGTGGTCGTCGGACTGCTGGTGGTCCCCGTACAGGTCGCGCTGATCCCGGTCTCCGAGCTCTTCGGCACCCTCGGGATATTCGAGACGACGTTCGGCGTGATCATGTTCCACACGGCGTTCGGCCTGCCGTTCGCCATCTTCCTCCTGCGGAACTTCTTCGCGGAGATCCCCCGCGAACTGCTGGAGGCCGCGCGGCTCGACGGTGCGGGCGAGATCCGGCTGTTCACCCGGGTCGTGATGCCGCTGGGCGGCCCGGCGATCGCCTCGCTGGGGATCTTCCAGTTCCTCTGGGTGTGGAACGACATGCTCGTCGCACTGATCTTCGCGGACTCGGAGTCCCCGCCGATCACCGTGGCCCTGCAGCAGCAGGTCCGCCAGTTCGGCAACAACATCGACGTCCTGGCGCCCGGCGCCTTCGTGTCGATGGTCATCCCGCTGGCGGTGTTCTTCGCCTTCCAGCGGCAGTTCGTCTCCGGCGTGATGGCGGGCGCCGTCAAGTAGCGGCACCCCGGCGGCACAGCATCGACGAACATGCGTTCGTCAACGTCGCGGCGGCCCGGTCACTCCTGACCGGGCCGCCCTACCTCGTACTTCCCCCGAATGCCACATCCTGCGTAACCAAGTCACTCCATCGGCCGTTTGCGGGCCACCTGCCCGCCCGCGAGCGACCCCTGGATGTGTTGTGCCCCGGTTCAGTGTCATCGTGCCCGCGTACCGGGTCCAGGCGTACCTGCACGCGTGTCTCGACTCCGTGCTGAACCAGTCCTTCAAGGACTACGAAATCATCGTGGTCGACGACTGTTCACCGGACGCCTGCGGCCCGATCGCCGACGAATACGCCTCCCGCGACCCCCGGGTCAGCGCCGTCCACCTCCCGCACAACTCCGGCCTCGGACCGGCCCGCAACGCCGGTGTGGCCAGGGCGAACGGCGACTACCTGCTCTTCCTCGACGGCGACGACACCTTCGCCCCCGAAGCCCTGCAGACGATCGCCGACCGGCTCGCCGCGACCGGCGGTCCCGACGTCCTGGTCTACGACTACGCCCGCACCTACTGGTCGGGCGAGAGCGTACGCAACACCTTCGCCCAGCACCTCGCCGAGACCGGACCCGCCTCCTTCCGGCTCGCGGAACGCCCCGAGCTGCTCAAGGTCCTGATGGTCGTCTGGAACAAGGCCTACCGCCGCGAGTTCATCGAGGCCGAGGGCTTCACCTTCCCGCCCGGCTACTACGAGGACACCCCCTGGACCTATCCGGTGCTGATGGCCGCCGGATCGATCGCCGTCCTGGACGCGGTCTGCGTCGGATACCGCCAGCGGCGCCGGGGCAACATCCTCTCCACCACCACCCGCAGGCACTTCGACGTCTTCGACCAGTACGACCGGGTCTTCGCCTTCATCGACGCCCGGCCCGAACTCGCCGTCTGGCGGCCGGTGATGTTCCGCCGGATGCTCGACCACTTCTCGACGCTGTTCACCTCCCGCGGCCGGCTCCCGCGCGGAACCCGGGGCCAGTTCTTCCGCCTCGCCCGCGCCCACTGCCGCCGCTACCGCACCCCGGGCGCCCCCGTACCGCGCCGCGCCCGGCTTCGGCACGGGCTGTTCCGGCTGGGCGCCCACCGCACGTACCGCGCCCTGTGGGCCGCACAGCAGCTGCGCGGCCGGCTGCGCCGAGGTACGGAGGCGCTGCGCCGCGTGGTGCGCGGAGCCGTCCTCCAGCTGCACTACCGCGTCCAGCTGCGGCTCCCGGTCCGGCCCTCGGACGCGGTGTTCGCCGCCTACTGGAACCGCGGCTACACCTGCAGCCCCGCAGCCGTCGAGGAGACGGCCCGCGCGCTGGTACCCGGGCTGCGCACCTCATGGATCTGCCGCCCCGAGGACGCGCACACCGTGCCGGCGGCCACCCGGGTGCTGCACCCGGGGACCTTCGCCTACTGGACGGCCCTGGCGCGCTCCAGGTACCTCGTGAACAACGTCAACTTCGACCGGCGGCTGGTGAAGCGCCGCGGCCAGGTGCTGCTGCAGACCCACCACGGAACGCCCCTGAAGACGATGGGCACCGACCTCGTGCACCGTCCGGCCGCAGCCGGCTCCATGGACTTCGAGGCGCTGCTGCGCAACGTCGACAAGTGGGACTTCTCGCTCTCCGCCAACCAGCACTCCACCCTCGTGTGGGAGCGGACCTACCCCTCCGGCTACACCACGCTGGAGTACGGCAATCCGCGCAACGACGTCTTCCGCCGCACCGGCCCCGCCCGGATCGCGCAGCTGCGCGAGAGCCTGGCCGTCCCGGCGAGCAGCACCGCCGTCCTGTACGCCCCGACGCACCGCGACTACCGGCGCGACCAGCAGCACACCCTGGACCTGGACCAGCTCGTCCGCGTCCTGGGCCCGCACTTCGTGATCCTGGCCCGCTCCCACTACCTGGACACCGGATCCGCGGCCCGCACCATCGCCGGGCGCACCCCGCACCCCCAGATCATCGACGTCAGCGCCCATCCCTCCGTCGAGGAACTCTGTCTCGCCTCGGACGCCCTGATCACGGACTACTCGTCGCTGATGTTCGACTACGTCAACCTGGACCGGCCGGTCGTCCTGCACCTCGAGGACAGCCAGGCCTACGAGGCGGCGCGCGGCACCTACTTCGACCTGGAGGGGTTCCCGCCCGGGGCGGTGGCGCGCAGCCAGGACGAGCTGCACGAGATCTTCGCCACGGACCACTGGCGCGGCCCGCGCTCGGCGCAGCGGCGGGCGGCGTTCCGTGCCCGGTTCTGCCCGTACGACGACGGGCACGCGGCAGAAAGGGTGGTGCGCCGGGTCTTCCTGGGCGACACCTCGGGGCTGCCGCTGCCCGTTCTGACCGGCGGCCGGGGCCCCACGGGGGTGCCCCGGCAGGTGACGGTGCGGGAGTACACCAACGGGTGAGGTGTGCGGGGCAGGCCCCCCGCACACCTGCCCCGCACGCCTCACCGTGGAACGCTGGGTGTTCCTGGAGCGCTGAGTGTTCCTGGAACGCTCAGCGCTCCAGGAGCGCGAACAGCTCTTCCCAGCGGCGCACGATCTCCGCCTCGGAGAACCGCTGGACGTTGACCCGCGCCCGGTCCCCCATCGCATCCCGCATCCGGGGGTTGCCGGTGAGCCGCAGGAGCCGGTCGGCCAGCTCACCGATGTCCCCGGCGGGCGCGAGCAGCCCGTCCTCGCCGTCGCGCACGATCTCCCGCACTCCCGGCGCGCAGTCGAACGCCGCACACGGGACACCGCTCGCCATGGCCTCCATAAGCGCCAGCGGGAATCCCTCGCCGCGCGAGGACTGCACGAAGACGGAGGAGGCCGCGAGTGCGCCGGGAACGTCGTCCGTGCGGCCCTTCCACGCGACCGAGCCGTCCAGGCCCAGGCCCGCGCACTGTGCCCGCAGGCCCGCCTCGTCCTCGCCCGCCCCGTACACGTCCAGGCGCCAGTCGGGGCGCTGCGGGGCCACCAGCGCCCAGGTGTCCAGGAGCATGTCGATGCCCTTCTGGTCGGTGAGCCTGCCGATGCTCGCCACCGCCTTCTCGCGTCGCGGGGAGGGCACTTCGGGCAGCGCGGCCAGGGCGTTGGGCATGAAGCCGACGTTGTTCATCCCGTCTCCCGCCCAGATGTCGGCGTCCTCCTCGGTCAGGACGAGCCAGTGGTCGAGCCCCGCGTAGAGGTTCTTGATCCAGCGGTAGCGGTGGCTCGCGCGGGAGTAGTCGTAGGACTCATGGCTCATCCCGACGATCCGCAGTCCGGTGGTGTCCGCCTCGCCGACCCATTCCATCGCCCAGACCTGACTGACGATCACCACGCCGCCGGGCCGGGCGGCACGGAAGATCTCCGAGAGCCGGTCCACCGCCTGCCGTTTGCGGGCCGCGCGGGCCGCCTCCTCGCGCCGGGCCGTGAACCGGAAGCGGTCCCGCACACCCCGGGGGGTCCAGGGGGTCGGCGGATGGGACGGGTACAGCGGTGTGACGGGGTAGCCGGGCGGGTCGGGCAGGGCCATCCTCAGCTCGGCCGCGTGGATGCCGATGGTGTGGACCCGGTGGCCCTGCTCCTGGAACAACTGGGCAGTCCGGTGCATCCACGCGGTGACACCCCCGAGTTCGTCCGTGCTGTTCGCGACGATGAAGACATCACGGCTGCGGCTCATCGGCCCGCCTCCCCGGTACGCGCGGCGGACACATGGCGGGCGAACACGGTGTCCACGACGGCACGTGCCGCGTCTCCCCGGTCGTAGCAGCCGAACTCCGCGGCGAAGGCCCTGCGTGCCGCCTCGAAACCGGTGTCCGCCGCCTTCAGGCGGGCCAGCACACCGAACAGCTCGTCCTCGGTCTCCACCACTGGTCCCGGCGCCTTGGCACGCAGGTCGAAGTAGCTGCCCCGCTCGGCGGCGTACGCGTCGAGATCCGGCGCGAAGAGAACGACCGGCCGGTCCAGGAGCGCGTAGTCGAACATGATCGACGAGTAGTCGGTGACCAGCACGTCGGCGAGCGCCAGCAGCTCGCTGACGTCGTGGTGGCCGGAGACGTCCACGACCGTCCCCGGCGGGCACACCGGCAGACTCGCCGCGTCCAGGTAGTGCGCACGGACCAGCAGCGTGTACTCGTCCCCGAAGCGCTCCGCGAAGCGCGCGGCATCCAGCAGCAGCCGTCGGCGTTTACGCTTCCCCGGCCCGCCCCGGAACGTCGGCGCGTACAGGACCACCTTCCGGTGGTCGGGCAGGCCGAGTTCCCCGGCGAGCGCCGGACGCGGCAGCCGCCCCTCCGCCTCGTCCCTGGCACGCGCGGCCACCAGGACGTCGTTGCGCGGATAGCCGGTGCGCAGCAGCACCTCCTCCGGGAGCCGGTACGCGGCAGCGAGGGTGCGCACATCGTGCTCGGAACGGACGAGGAAGTGGTCGAAGCGGTGCACCGCCTCCTGGAGCCGCTCACGCTGCGGGGCGTTCTGCAGGCGCACCCGGGTCTCGTCGAAGCCCATGCGCTTGTACGCCGATCCGTGCCAGGTCTGCAGGTACGTGGTGCGGGCGGGCTTGCTCAGGGACTGCGGGAAGCCCTGGTTGTCGACCCAGTACTCGGCCCGGGCGAGTGCCCACAGGTACCGCCACGACCAGCGGCGCACGAGCCGTGCGTCGGCCGGGAAGCCGTCCGGGGAACTCTCGTACGACCAGACGCAGCGCAGCGGCAGCCCTCTGCCGCGGACCTCCTCGTGGATGGCCCGGGGACTGTCGCCGTAACAGGTGCCCATGTGGCTCTCGAAGACCACGGACCCCTTGCGCACGGGCATCCGCAGGAACCAGGAGTGGTAGACGGATGCCTTCAGCCCCCGGGCGTGCAGCCGGTCGCGGCGCCTGCCCAGGGCCCGCACCAGGAGCCTCGCCCTGCGGGCGGGGCGGAAGTGGGTCGCGTAGTGGACCAGTCGCCGGACCGTGCGGGCGGGGCGTCGGCCGGCTTCGAGCCTGAGCGCCAGGTGGTCCTTGAGCGTGACGTAGGGCTGCCAGGTGTCCCCGGCGGCCCGGCCCAGGCGGGGCAGGGCGGGACAGCGGTCCGCCGGGCCCACGAGGTCGTGGGCGGCGAAGAGGTCGCTGACCGAGCGCACCGGGCCGTCCTCCAGCACCATCCTGGCGTCCCACACGGTGTCGCCGGCGCCGAGGGGGCGCAGGCCCCGGGTGAGGTCGGCGCGGGCCCGCCAGCTGATTCCGGTGGCGTCGCGCCGGAGTTCGTCGACCGGCAGGCCGAACGTGCGGGAGCCGTCCCGTACCCGGAACTCGAGTCGGGCGCGGGGAGAGTCCCCCGGGCCCGTGTGCGCGGGCAGGACGAGGCGGCCCTCGATCAGGACCCGGCCGCCCCCGGTCTCGTACCGGGTGATCCTGTTCATCAGCTTCAGCTCACCGAACGTTCGGTGCTGGTGGCCGAGTTCGGTGACGTCCAGCGCGGGATCCTGCTCCTCGCCCTGCCAGTACACCCGCCCGTCGTCCCCGGTGGTGAGCGGTGCGGCCACCGTGCCCCGCCTGCGCAGGGCGTACGCCGCCGCGAGCACCCCGTCCGCGTCACCGCGCTCCAGCAGCCGGACACCCACGCGTTCGACAGGCGCCAGGGTGAGCAGCGCGGGTTCGGGTACGCACTCCGGCAGCACCCGGGCTGCTCTCCGGGCGATCCGGTCGCGCTCGGCGGCGGGCAGCTCCGGGAACGACCGCACCAGCGGCACGAGGTGGTCGGTCAGGAAGGCACGCTCGCGCTGCTCGCAGAGGCCGGTGAGCCCTTGGGCCACCAGGACGTGGCACACGCGCCGGTGGGCCTCGACGAGTCCTGCGAGGCCCGGGCCGCGGTCGGGTAATGCCTGCCCGGAGACGATCCGGCGGCGTACCAGCGCGATCCGGCCGACCACCGCCGCCGCCAGAGGACCGAACATGGTTTCGCTGTGGGTGAGGTCCTCGTCGTAGCGCAGCCCGTGCCGCTCCAGGGCGTCGCGCCGCAGGCAGAAGCCCGTCACGAGCGCGTCGTGCACGGAGAGTTCGGGGGCGTCGGTGAATCGGGCGAGGGTCCGCGAGCGTGCGAACAGTGTGCTCTGCCAGGCCGGTTCCTGTTCCTTCACCCCGTCCCCGGTGAGCCGGCTCCAGCACCCGGCGACCAGGTCGGCGCGGGTGCGTGTGCCCGCCTCCCAGAGGGTGCGGCAGGCGTGCTGCTGAAGGCGTTCGCCGCCGCCCAGCACGAGGACGTAGGTGCCCCGGGCCGCGTCCAGCCCGGTGTTGCGCAGAGCGGCGGTGGAACGGGCCGGCGGCTCGGCGACGAGGAGACGGACCCGGTCCGGGGAGAGACCGGCGAGGGATTCGGCCGCCGCGCGGACGGCGGCGTCGCCGTCCGCGCGCAGGACGACGAGGGCCTCGACGGAACGGAGGCTCTGGTCGAGCACGGACTCCACGGACGCACGCAGGGCCGCGGCGTCCGTGGAGTCCGCGGCAGCGGTGACCACACAGCTGAAGTCGGGGGCGTTCACGCCTGCACCCCCTTCAGCATCAGATCCACGACCTGCGCCGACGCCGTACCGTCGTCGAGGTCGCAGAACGACTCACGGAACCGGGCGTACGCGTCCCGGTGGCCGGCGCTCGCGTACTCCGGGTCGCGCAGGGCATCGACGACACCGGCCGAGGTGGGGACCAGCGGGCCGGGCGCCCTCGCCTCGAAGTCGAAGCAGAAACCGCGCAGGGTGTCGCGGTAGTGCTCCAGGTCGTAGGTGTGGAAGATCATCGGCCGGCCGGTCTGCGCGAAGTCGAACATCAGGGACGAGTAGTCCGTGACCAGGACATCGCTGATCAGCATCAGTTCGGCGACGTCCGGATGGCGCGACACATCACGGACGAAGTCACTCTCCGGGACGCTCCCGCCGACCATGTAGTGGCGGCGCACCAGCAGGACGTAGTCGTCACCGAGCGCCTTCTGCGCCTGCTCCAGGTCCAGTTGGAGATCGAGGCCGTACCGCCCGCTCCGTCTGGGCCCGTCCTCGCGCCAGGTGGGGGCGTACAGGACGACGCGGCTGCCCACGGGTACGCCGAGCGACTCCCGTACGGCGGCCGCGACCTTCTCCCGGTCGGGGGCGTACAGCAGGTCGTTGCGCGGGTAGCCGCACTCCAGTACCTGACCGGTGTGGCCGAAGGCACGGCGCAGGACCGGAGTGGAGAAGCTGTTCGGGGACACGAGCACGCTCCACTGGGCGGCGCGCTGCGGCAGGGACGCCATGTACGCCGTGTCCGCACAGGAACTGCCCGCCAGGTCCCGCCCGATGCGCTTGAGGGGGGTGCCGTGCCAGGTCTGCACGACGAACTGCCCCTCGGACCGTTCGAACCACTCGGGCAGCTGTGTGTTGGTGACGATCCAGCGGCTGCGGGCCAGTGCCTCGTACCACTCGGCGCTGTACAGGGTCACGGCGCGGACCCCGGCGGGCACGGCGGCCTGCTGGTCGCGCACCACCCAGAGGTGCTCGGCACCGGTGGCGCGACGCGCCAGTTCCTCGTGCACGGCTCGCGGCGAGTCCGAGTACTGGCGCCCGTCGAAACTGGAGTACAGCACGGCCGGGCGCAGGTCCCCGCCGCGCGCGGCCGCATAGCGCTCGCGCAGTCGGCGCTGCCCGTAGGCGCCCCGGTCCCGCACGTCCAGGGCGCTCCCGGACCGCAGTGCGAGCCGGTCGTGGGAGAGGCGCTCCAGGGTGAAGCCACGCCCCTCGGCCTCCCGGTGCAACGGCAGACCGGCGTGGAGCTGGGGCGCCACACGCAGCGGCAGGTAGTTCTCCGGGTCCCTCTCGCCCTGCTCGCGCAGGAACGGGTACCAGCGGCCCTCGGCGAGCGGGAGGGTGCCCCAGGTTCCCTCGACGGCCTCGGGAGAGAGCTCCGCACGGAATCCGGTGTCCACGCGCTCCACGCCGAAGGCGGCCTCCTCCTGGTGACCGCTGTGGCGCAGGCACAGTTCCGCCCGGCGGCCCGCGGCCACCGGGAGGTTCCCCTCGATGACGAGGCCGCCGCCCTCCGGCCACGACAGGCGTACGGCTACGGCCTGCACGGTCCGGTCGGTGAGGACCAGGTCGCCCGAGGGGTTGGCGGCGGCATACAGTTCGCGGTCCCCGGCCAGCGGATACCGGCCTGCTTCGGTCTCCGGGCGGGCGGCCACCGTCACCCGGCCTCCCCCTCCGACCAGTTGGACACCCCAGTCGCCGTCGGAGCCCCGGAAGGCGTCGAGCGGCACCTCGGCGAAGACGGTGTCCGGGCCCGCCCCCTCCTCGCTGAGCACCAGGGGGAACTCCCGGGTCTCCTTCGTACGCCACTCCTGGATCCGCAGGGCGGTCGGCGCCCCGCCTCCCAGAAGCCGCACCGCGATCCGGACGCCGTCGCCGTCGGCCGTCGCCCGGTGGCCGGCGAGCACGGCACCGATCCGCTCGGCCCGCAGCTCCAGCTTGTTGCCGGAGAGCACCGGGACGATCCGGGTGCGCTCGTCGACGTACCGCACGGCCGGTGCCGCCGGATTGCCGAGCAGCCGCATCGGTCCCCGGCGCGGCCGTCCCCCGCCGACGACGACGGACTCCAGCTTCCAGACCGTCCGGGTGTTCCGGCCCGTCCCTCCGGCGGCGAGCCGGCGAGGGTCGACGACGGTCTCGAAGCCGGACCGTTCGTAGTGGTGCAGCGACCTCCCCGATCCCGCCGCCGCCTCGTCCGTCGCCGTCGTACGCATCCGGAGCGGAATCAGCCGCCGGCCCGACCTGAGCCAGCCGGCCCCGGCCGACCTCCCCGGGGCGTTGCGGACGTACGCGTACCCCGTGAGGTGCAGCTTCCCGTCCCGCCAGACGGCCTCGGTGAGATGCGCGTGCACGGGGAGGTCCGCGCCGGCGAGCGCGGTGACGCGGCGCGGGAGGGGGCCGTCGACGCCTGGGTACTCGGCCCTCGGGCGCAGCAGGCCGCGGACGTGGAAGGTGTCCCGGTCGCGTGACTCATGGGCGAGGAGAGCGAGCAGCTCCGTCATCCTGCGTTCCCGGATCAGCTGCCACTTGACCCGCAGATGCAGGGGCAGTGCGTCGAGGACGGCCTGTTCGACGGTGTCGGCGAAGGCGTTCGCGTGCGTGAGGAAGGCCTCCCGGAAGGCGGCGTCGCCGTCCGGGAGCGCCTCGATGAACAGCCACAGATCACCGGAGAGCACATGTTCGTGGTAGCGGCGCCGGGCTTCACCCATGCCGCGGTCGGCGAGGAACCGGCTCACGGTGGAGACCGCGGTGACCCGGTCACGGATGCCCCTGGCCACCGCGCGCCGGGTGGTGATCGAACCGTCGCGGTCCCGCCAGTGGTAGACGGGCTCCTCGACGACGTCCACGGAGCGTGCCAGGAAGTACGCGGGGAGGACCACCGCGATGTCCTCGTACAGGACTCCGGCCGGGAAGGCGAAGGAGTGCAGGTCCCAGAACGACCTGCGGAACACCTTGTTGCAGGCGATGCGGTCACCGAGCAGGATCCAGTCCCGGGTGACGTGCGTGGCCCTGCGTGCCCTCTCCATCGGCTTGCGGAACATCGGGGACTGCTCGAGCGCACCGTTCGCACGCAGCCTGAGCACGTTCCCGGTGGCGAAGTCCGAGCCGGAACTGTCGAGTTCACCGAGCATCCGCGCATAGGCGCCGGGCGGCACGATGTCGTCGCTGTCGACGAACGCCAGGAACTCCCCGTCCGGATGAGCCTGTCCGGCCCCGGCGTTGCGCGCGGCACCGAGCCCGGCGTTCTCCTGCCTGATCAGCCGGAAACGCGAGTCCCTCCTGGAGAACTCCAGTGCCACATCGGCACTGTTGTCGGTCGAACCGTCGTCGACCATGACCACCTCGAGATCGGTCATGGTCTGTTCGGCCAGCGAGTCCAGGCAGGCTCCGAGGTACTCCTCGACGTTGTAGAGCGGGACGACGACGGTGAGACGGGGTGCCATGCGCTGCGCACGATCCTTCCGGGCGGACAACCTCAACTGGTCTTCTGCAACAGGTCTTCTGCAGCAGGCCTTCTGCGGGGCCTTCTGCGGGGTCTTCTGCTTAACGAACGAGCCCCGTGCCGGGGAGGCACGGGGCTCGCGGGTACCGGCGGACCGCTCAGGGCTTGACGGCGATCCGGCCCTCGTCCATGCGCAGCAGCAGCAGCCGTGCGCCGGTCTCCTCCAAGAACTCGTCGACGGCCTGGCGCGAGCCCTGCCAGTAACCGTAGTCGTCGATCAGGAGCACCCCGCCGCTCACCAGACGCGAGTAGAGGTGCTCCAGCTCGTGCTTGGTCGAGGCGTACCAGTCGGTGTCCAGACGGAGGATCGAGATCTGCCCGGGCGCCTGCTCCGGCACGGTGTCCTCGACCTTGCCCTGCACGTAGTGGATCCGGTCCTTCGGGTACGGGACGCTCTCGAACCCTGCCTGCACGTCCTCCAGCGAGGCCACCGCCCAGATCGGCCGGTCCCTGCCCTGGGCGTCCAGGAGCTCCTGGGCCGACCGGCCGTCGCGCCGCAGGTCCTCCGCGGTGGGCGGGGTCATGCCCTCGTACGTGTCGAAGAGGTACAGGTCGCGACCGGTCTCACCGAGCGACAGCAGCGTCTTGGCGCAGGCCTGCATGGAACCGCCGCGCCAGACACCGCACTCGACGATGTCGCCGGGGATGTCGTGCTTGACGATGTGCCGGGTGGCGAGGACGAAGGCGTTGAGCCGCTCCGGCGAGGTCATCGTGTACGGCTTCACCGCACGGATGATGTCCTTCGCCTCGTCGTCGTAGTCCGCCGGGAGACGGGGGGCGGCCTTGGCTACCGGCTTCTTCGGCGCCGCAGGCACGTCCGCCGCAGCCACGTCCGCCGCAGGCCGGTCCGTCGCCACCGGCTGCCGGTCCGCCGTGCCCGCCGTCGGTGCCGGGGCGGAGCGGGGAGCGGGCACGGTCGCGCGCCTGAGCTGGTACCCGGTGAGTTGCTGAAGGACGCCGTTGACGGCGTTGCGCCAAGCCATGCCGCCGGAGAGTACGCGCGTTTTGCGGCTCATGTCATCTTTCGTCAACCTGTCGTTGATGTGACGGGCCGGCTCTCCGGGCGCCCGCACCGCTCCCGCCCGTCCAGTGGGCGCGGCAGCGGCACCCGGTCCACTCCGCCGACCCGGTTGGCCCACCACACCGCCGTCTCCCGCACGGCGAACATCGCCACCCGGTTCCTCAGCCGGGTCACCGGCCGGGGATGACGCTGCGGCCTGCGGAAGACGCCGACGGAGTCGCCCCAGTAGGCGGCCTTCGTGTCGATGGCCCCGTAGTCGTGCCAGATGCCCTTCGTGGGCGGGAAGTCCGTGTACGCCTCGCAGAGTTCGAGGCGGGAGTGCGCGGCCATCGCGCGAAACCCGTCGGGGTAGTAGCGCCAGCAGTCCTGCGCGTCGTGGGCGTGCCCGCGCGAGGGGGCGGTGACGAAGGCGTAGCCGCCGGGCTTCAGCACCCGGGCGATCTCCAGCATCGACACCCAGAAGAACGGGATGTGCTCGAACGCCTGGCCGGACAGGACGACATCGGCACTGCGCGACGTGGCGGGGATGCGGTAGGGCCGCCTCATCACCGCGTCGACGTTGGGCCCGTCGAGCACGTCGACACCGAAGTAGTCGATGTCGTGGCCCGCCAGCAGCCCCCGGTGCGTGCGGGTCTGCTTGCCGGAGATCCGCGAACCGAGGTCGACGACGCGGTGCCTGCGGGACTTGGGCAGATACTCCTGGATGCAGAGTTCCATCTGCTCGTAGGCGGACCTGTGCATGGCCTTCTCCCAACGTTGCGGTGTGCGCGCGCTGTTGAACACAACGACGAAGGGGTACGGAGGGGTACGGAGGGGCCGCCCCGTACGGGTGATGCGGGGCTTCATTCCGGGTCGGCGGGGAAGATCCGCCGCACCACGCGTTCCGCCGCGCGCCCGTCGTCGTACGGGCAGAACCGGCTGCGGAACGCGGCGCGCAGCACGGCCGCGTCCGGCGACCGCCACGCCCCGCCGAGGAGCAGCTCCCGCAGCTGGTCCTCCGTGGTGGCGACGGCCCCGGGGGCGTCGCCGGGACGGCCGGAGAGCAGATCGACGTAGGTGCCGCGTGCGGCGCGGTAGGCGGCCCAGTCCGGCGCGTAGGTGATGATCGGGCGGTCCAGGCAGGCGTAGTCGAACATCAGGGACGAGTAGTCGGTGATCAGCCCGTCGGCGGCCAGGAAGAGCTCCTCGACCCGCGGGTGCCCGGTGACGTCGACGACCCGGTCCCCGACGCCCGGTACGGCCGCGCGCCCGTAGAAGTAGTGGGCCCGCACCAGCAGCACGTACTCCGGTCCCAGAGCGCGGGCGAGGCGCTCCAGGTCGAGGCGGGGGACGAAGCCCTTCCGGTAGTCGCGATGGGTCGGCGCGTACAGCAGGACGGTCCGGCCGGGGGCGATGCCGAGACCGGCACGGATCTCCTCGGTCCGCTCCCGGGTGGCCGTGAAGAGGATGTCGTTGCGCGGATAGCCGAGCGGCAGGTGCTCGTACGAGGAGGGGTAGACACGGTCCCAGACCTCGGTGGTGTGCGGGTTGGACGACAGGCTGAAGTCCCACTGGTCGGTGTGGGCGACGATCCGCTCGAAACTGACACCGCCTGTGAGGGCGGGATACGGGCGCTGGTCCAGGCCCATGGTCTTCAGCGGGGTCCCGTGGTGGGTCTGCAGGTAGATCTGGCCGGGGCGCTTGGTGAAGCCCCCGGGGAAACTGGAGTTGTTGACGAGGTACGTGGCGGTGGCCATGGTCCGCCAGTAGGCGCGGGAGCCCTCGATCACGTACGGCACCCCGGGCGGCATCCGGTCGCGGTGGCGGGAGGAGACGACCCAGACCCCGCGGATGTGCGGGACGAGTTCGCGGGCCTTGGCATAGATCGCGGCCGGATTGCACGCGACGCCCCGGTTCCAGTAGGCCCCGTACACGGCGAGTCCGGGGTCCAGCGGCCGGCGGAGGTCCAGGCGGTAGGCGGCCCGCATCACGCGGGCGCGCAGCGACTTCCTGCCCGCGCGCAGGGCGGCTCGTGCCCGCGTGCGCCGGGCCAGGACGGCTCCCCGGGCGCGGTGTGCGGCGTACCGGCCCGGGAGCCCTGCGGCGCGGAAGAAGTCCGCACGGTCGGCGGGGGCGATCCGGCCGGGGTCGTCGAGCACCGCCCTCAGGTGCGCGGTGCGGGCGGCCCGGATCCGCGGGTCGCCGCCGGTCGCGGTGACCAGTCGCCCGTACTCGTCGATGACGGCGAAGTGGGCGCGGCCGGGTGTCGTGGCGAACGTGCCGGTGCGGCGCAGGTGGTGGCGCACGCAGACCCGGTCGAGTGCCGCGAGGGTGCCCGCGTCACACGCCAGGAGGGCCGCACGGTGGACGGGCACGACATCGTCGTACGGCCCCTCGGTGAAGCGCAGCCCGTGGGCGGTCCAGAACGCACGGCGGAAGAGCTGCTTGCGGGCCGCGGGAAGGGCGTCTCCCGGCCGGACCTCGCCCCACCAGTCGACGCAGTCGTGGCCGAGGCCCAGCACGTCCGGCCGGTCCGCCACCACCCGTTCGGCGATCTCCGCCAGCGCGCCCGGCATCAGCAGGCCGTCCCCGTCGAGGAAGAGCAGGTAGGTCCCGCGCGCCTCGGCGGCCCCGGCGTTGCGGGCGGCGCCCAGGGCCCCGGACTCCCCCGGGTCCCCCGGAGCGCCCGGGCTCACCGGGTCGCCCGGGACACCGAGGCCGTCCGGGTGCAGCACGCGCACCCGGGGGTCGCGCTCGGCGAACTCCTGCGCGATGGCCAGGCCGCCGTCCGGCGAACCGGTGTCGACGGCGATCAGCTCCCAGTCCCGTACCGACTGGTCGATCACGGACTCCAGGGCCGCCCTCAGGTACCCCTGAACGCGGTGGACGGGCATGACAACACTGAGGAGCATGGCAGCCGAGCGTAGTGCGGACCCCCCACCTCCCGGGACGAAGCTTCACCCGTTCGGGTTAGCGCCGGTGACCCGGGGCGCTCACCCCGGTTGAGCCGTACATGAAGCCACTCCTCAGCGTCGTCGTCCCCGTGCACAACGTCGAGGAGTACCTGGAGGAGTGCCTCGCCTCCCTGGCCGGCCAGTCCCTCGACGCACTCGAAGTGGTGCTCGTCGACGACGGCTCGACGGACGGCAGCCGCCGGATCGCGGAGGACTTCGCCCGCCGGGACGCGCGCTTCCGCTGCGTCCACCAGCCCAACGCGGGGCTGAGCGCCGCCCGCAACACGGGTGTTGCCCGCACCACCCCCGGCGTCCCCTACCTGGCGTTCGCCGATAGCGACGACATCGTCGTGCACGACGCGTACGAACGGATGGTGGCGTCCCTGGAGTCGACCGGATCGGACCTGGCGACGGGCAATGTGTGGCGGCTGAACGAGCAGGGAAGGCAGCAGGCCTGGCAGTACCGGTGGCTGACCGCCGACCGCCCCCGTACCCACATCACCCGTGACGCCCGGCTGCTGTCCGACCGGGTCGCCTGGAACAAGGTTTTCCGGCGCTCCTTCTGGGACCGGCACGCGTTCACCTTCCCGGTGGGCAAGCTCTACGAGGACACCCCCGTGATGATCCCGGCGCACTACCTCGCCGGATCGGTGGACGTGCTGCGCGAACACGTCTACTACTGGCGGGTGCGGGAGGGGTCGATCACCCGGCGGCGTACGGACGTGAGGGGCGTACGGGACCGGATCGAGTCCTGTGAGCGGGTCAGCGCGTTCCTGGCGGGCCGCGACCCCGTGCAGCAGCGGCGGTACGACGCGTCCTGCCTGCGCGACGACTTCGTGTACTTCCTGGAAGGGCTCCCGATGGGCGGCCCCGCCTACCGCACGGCGTTCATGGCCGGCGCGGGCGCCTTCCTCGACCGTGCGGGCAGCGCCGTGCAGGCCGGGCTGCCGGCCGAGGCCCGCATCAGGTGGCAGCTGGTGCGCGAGCGCAGGCTGGACGAGCTGCTGGCCGTCCTCGCGTTCGAACGGACCAACGGAGCCGGTACGTTCACGGTGGAGGGCCTGCCGGGTCGGCGCCGGGCGGCGCACCCCGGGGTCGCCGGCGGCAGGGGCACCGGGGCGCGGCTGGGCCGGGGCGACCTCCCCGCGGTGGCACGGCTGGTGGGGGCCGCCTGGGGCGAGGACGGAAAGCTGACGCTCCGCGGGTACGCGTACATCCGCAACCTGCCGGCGGAGGCGGCCCGCCACTCACTGAAGACGGCAGTGCTCCGCACGGCCGGAAGCAGGCGGCTGCGGGCCGTGCCCGTACGCACGGTCCGGATGCCCAGGGCCACCGCCGACTCCGGGCAGGACCTGCACTGCTACGACTACGCGGGCTTCGACATGGTCCTGGACCCGGAGCGGCTGGGGCCGGGCAGCCGGCTGGTGGGCGTGGTGGTGGCCGGACACGGCGTCGTGCGGCGGGCGGCCCTGCGCGCGGTGGACGCCGCCGCCGCCCAGCCGCTCGTCCACGACCTGGGGGGCGGACGCCGGGCGGTGCTCGGATACCGGGACGGCAGGCTCGAACTGACCGTGACCCAGCTGCCCGCCCTGGCCCTCGCGCACGACGGCGGGCGCGACACCCTGGAGCTGACCGGACGGCTGCACGGGACCGTCCGGCCGACCGCCCTGGTACTGACCCGGGACGGGGCGGCCGAACACAGCGTCCCCGTGCGGCACGGGGACGGCGGCCTGTTCACCGTACGAATCCCCCTCGCACAGCTGGCCGCCGAGCCGGCCGGTGCTCCCCGCACCCCCCGCGAGGTGACCCCGGAGCCGGAAACCCGGTGGCGCGCCGCCCTCGTGACCGGCGGCACCCGCGTCCCGCTCGCCGCTGCCCCGGACCTGCCGCCACCGGCCCTCGCGGACCCGGCGGGCCACCTGGTACTCGACGTGACCGGCCACCCGTTCGTGGACCACGCGGAGTCCGTGCCGGGCGGCGGGCTGATCGTCGAGGGGACGCCGTACGCCCCGGGGGCGCTCGTCCTGCGGCACGGCACCCTGGGCGAGACGGTGGCCGTCCCCGCCGAACGGCGGGGAGACCGGTTCGCCGCGCTGCTCCCCCGCCCGCCCCGCGAGGGCGACTGGGAGGTGCACCTGGACGGCCGGCCCGTACGCGTGGCGGCCGCGCTCGCCGCCCGGCTGCCGGTCCGCGCCGCGACAGCCGGTGCCGCCTCCGGGTCCACCGCGGAATTCCGTCTCGACCGCCGTCACGGCGACCGGCTGACCGTGCACGCGGAACCGGCGCTCGGCGAGTCCGAGCGGGGCGCGTACCGCCAGGGCCGTCTGCGTACGGCGCACTACCCGGCGCGGCGCGGGCTGCCGCTCCGGGACGTCGTCCTGTACAGCGGCGGTGACTCCCCACGCGCCGTGCACGCCGAGCTCGTACGCCGGAGCACCGATGTCGAGCACCTCTGGGTCACCGACGGATCCGCCGCGGGCGCCGACCGGGTACCGCCCGCGGCCGTGCCCGTCGTCGCGCACGGCACCGCCTGGTACGAGGCGCTGGCGCAGGCCCGCCGGATCGTCACCGACGGGCCGCTGCCCGCCTGGTTCGAGCGCCGTCCGGAGCAGACGGTCGTACAGACCTGGCACGGCACCCCGCTGGGCCGGTTCGGCCTGGACCTGGCCGACACCCTGTACGCCGACCACCAGGACCTCGCCTCGCTGCCGCACCGCTCCGCCCAGTGGTCGGTCCTGGTCTCCCCCAGCCGCTACGCCACCCCGCATCTGCGGCGCGCCCTGGCCTACGGCGGCGAGGTACTGGAGGCAGGTTCACCCGCCAACGACCTGCTGTTCGCGGCAGGGCGGGACAAGAGGGCCGAACAGGTACGCCGGGAGCTCGGCATCCCGGAGGGCCACCGCGTCGTGCTGTACGCCCCGACGTACCGCGACCATCTCGCCCACGCCCCGGGCAGCCTCCCGGCCGGTTCGCCCCGGCTGTACCGCTGGGAGTCCGCACTGGACCTGCCGGCGCTGGTGCGGGAGCTCGACGGCCGCACCACGGTCCTGGTCAGCAGGCATCCGCGGGTGACGGGCAGCCTGCCGGCCGGCCCGGCGCTGCGCGACGTGTCCGCGCACCCCTGCACCGCGGAGCTGCTGTTGATCGCCGATGTCCTGGTCACCGACTACACGGGCCTGGTGTTCGACTTCGCACTCACCGGCCGCCCGGTGCTCTTCCACACCTACGACCTGGAGCACTACCGGGACACCGTGCGCGGCTTCTGCCTGGACTTCGAGACCCGTGCGCCGGGCCCCCTGCTCGTCACCACGGACGAGGTGGCCCGGGCCCTGCGGGCCACCCCGGAGTCGGCCGCCCTGCACTCGGACGCGCAGGAGAGCTTCCGGCGGGAGCACTGCGACCTCGACGACGGCGGGGCGGCCGGCCGGGTCGCGGACCGGCTGCTCGGCGGCGGTGCCTGAGCTCTGCCGGCCGTCCCGGCGCGGCCGGCCTCCTCAGGCTTTGAGCGCCCGGACCGCCGATGCGGCGAGGTCGTCCAGGTACCCCTTGGGCAGATCACCGCGGACCACGACGAGGCGCCAGTAGAGCGGCCCGATGATCAGGTCCAGCGCCCGGTCCGGATCGCTGCCCTCGGGCAGTTCGCCCCGGGCCACGGCCGCGCGTACGACGACGGCGGCCACCCCCTGCTGCTGATCCAGCAGGGCGGCCTTGATGGCGTCCGAGATCTCCGGGCTGCGTGCCGCCTCGACCAGCAGGTCCGGGATCACCTGCGAGGCGACGGGGTGGCGCAGGGCGTAGGCGGCGAGTTCGAGCACGGCGCGCACGTCCCCGTACAGCGAACCGGTCGCCGGTGCGGGCATCCCCTGGGCGGCCACCGCAGCGACCAGGTCCAGGACGAGGTGGAGCTTGGACTTCCAGCGGCGGTACACGGCGGTCTTGCCGACGCCGGCACGCCTGGCGATGCCCTCGATGGACATGCGCGCAAAACCCACCGCGGCGAGCTCCTCGAAGACAGCGCCGCGGATGGCGTCGGTCACGTCCTCGCGCAGCACGGCGGCGCCTGCCGGGGTGCGGCGCCTGGTTCCCCGTTCGGTGGTCATGGACCGCATGATAGTCCGTAACGACGAAACGGTTGCGTTGCGACGTACAAACGTCCTAGTGTCAGCGTTGCGACGATACGGTGCCGTCCCATCCGACGGATCCGCTCGCCCTGTTCCTCCTGCCTCCGTCGAAAGCGATCGTGGTGAGCCAGACAGCAGCCCCGCCGGCCCCGGTGGACCCCGCTCCTCCCGTTCTCCTCCCCGTCCACGAACCCGGTGAGCTGGCCGCGCTCGCCGCCCGGCACGGGCTGACCGTCAGCGGGGCCCGGCCCTCTCTCGGGGAGTACGTCCGGCAGCTCTGGGGGCGCAGGCACTTCATCACCGCGTTCGCCACCGCCAAGCTGACCGCGCAGTACAGCCAGGCGAAGCTCGGCCAGATCTGGCAGATCATGACCCCGCTGCTGAACGCGACGGTCTACTACTTCATCTTCGGCGTCCTGATGAACACCAAGCACGGAGTCCCCGACTACGTGCCCTTCCTCGTCACCGGCGTCTTCATCTGGACCTTCACCTCCAGCTCGATCACGGCGGGCACCCGGGCCATCAGCGGCAACACCGGGCTCGTGCGCGCCCTCCACTTCCCGCGCGCCTCCCTGCCGATCGCCCTGGCCCTCCAGCAGCTCCAGCAGCTGCTGTTCTCGCTGGGCGCGCTCTTCATGATCCTGCTCGCGTTCGGCCAGTACCCGCGGCCCTCCTGGCTGCTGGCGATCCCGGCACTCGCCCTGCAGGCCCTGTTCAACACGGGGATCTCCATGGTCATGGCACGGCTGGCCGCGAAGACCCCCGACATCGCCCAGCTGACGCCCTTCGTCCTGCGGACGTGGATGTACGCGTCGGGCGTGATGTGGAGCCTCGACACCCTGCTGACGGGCGACCGGGTCCCGCAGTTCGTCCTGCTGGCCCTCGAGTGCAATCCCGCCGCCGTCTACATCGACCTGATGCGGTACGCGCTCATCGACAGTTTCACCGGGGCGCAGCTGCCCCCGCATGTGTGGGCCGTCGCGACGGGCTGGGCGCTCGTCTGCGGGATCGGCGGTTTCGTGTACTTCTGGAAGGCCGAGGAGCGGTACGGACGTGGCTGACACTCCCGACATGGACACGCGTGTTCCCACCGTCGTCGTCGACGACGTCCACATCACCTATACGGTCAACGGCGCCCGCACCGGGAAGGGCAGCGCCACCTCCGCCCTGAACCGGATCGTGTCGCGCGGCCAGCCGCGCGGCGCCCGCCAGGTGCACGCCGTGAAGGGCGTCAGCTTCGCCGCGTACAAAGGTGAGGCCATCGGCCTGATCGGTTCCAACGGGTCCGGCAAGTCGACGCTCCTCAAGGCCATCGCCGGCCTGCTGCCCCCGACGAAGGGCCGGGTCCACACCCAGGGCCAGCCGTCGCTCCTCGGCGTGAACGCCGCCCTGATGAGCGACCTGACCGGGGAGCGCAACGTCGTACTCGGCGGGCTGGCCATGGGCATGACGCGCGAGCAGATCCGCGAGCGCTACCAGGCCATCGTCGACTTCTCCGGCATCAACGAGAAGGGCGACTTCATCACGCTGCCGATGCGGACGTACTCCGCCGGCATGGGTGCCCGGCTGCGCTTCTCGATCGCAGCCGCCAAGAGCCACGACGTCCTCCTGATCGACGAGGCCCTGTCCACGGGCGACGCGAAGTTCCAGCGGCGCAGCAAGGACCGGATCCTGGAGCTCCGCAAGGAGGCCGGCACGGTCTTCCTCGTCAGCCACAGCAACCGGTCGATCACCGAAACCTGCGACCGGGCGCTCTGGCTGGAGGCGGGCACGCTGCGGATGGACGGTCCGGCCAAGGACGTCGTCGCGGAGTACGAGAAGTTCACCGCCCCCGCGAAGTCCAAGAAGTGACACGACCGCCGGACGGGCCCATCGGCCCGTCCGGCGGTCGCGGTCGTGGCGGCCGGCGGCCGCCTCCCCTCACGCGTGCGTACGCAGCAGCGTCCTCATCGTCCGCATGGCCACGGACAGGTTCGCCAGGTCGAAGGCGTCCGAGCCCTGGATCTCCTCCAGGGTGGAGCGCGACCGCGTCAGGATCGCCGCGTTCTTCTCCTCCCAGGCCTCGAACCGCTGCTCGGGCGTCGACGTCCCGTTGCCGACGGACAGCACGTCCGACGTCAGCGCGGCGTGCGCCGCGTACAGGTCCTCGCGGATGGAGGCGCGGGCCATGGACTGCCACCGGTCGGCGCGCGGCAGTTCGATGATCCGGTCCATCAGCTGAGTGATGCCCAGCCGGTCGGCGAGGTCGTAGTAGACCTCGGCCACCGACAGCGCGTCCTTGCCCGTACGGTCCGAGATCGCCACGATGTCCAGCGCCGGGAAGGCCGAGGAGAACCCGGCCACCCGCACCGCCAGCTCCTCGGGGACCCCCACCGAGGTGAGTTCGTCGAGGATCGACCGGTACCACTCGAGGTCGGCACCCCTGAGCAGCTTGGGCAGCTCGTTCCAGACCTGTCCGACACCGTCGCGGAAGAACTCGATGGTCTCGGCGATCTCGACCGGCTGCGGGCGGTTGCCGAGCAGCCAGCGCGCACCGCGCTCGACGAGCCGACGGGAGTGCAGACGGATCCGGGTCTGCACATCGGCGGCCACCTGGTTGTCGAGCGCCTCGACGGCGTCCCACACCTGGGAGAGACCGAAGATCTCACGCGCGGCGAACTGCGCCCGCACGATCTCCTCCAGCGACGCCCCGGTCTCCTCCCGCAGCCGGTGCAGGAACGTCGAACCCGCGGTGTTCACGGTGTCGTTGACCAGTACCGTCGTGATGATCTCGCGACGCAGCGCGTGCCCGTCGACGGCCTCCGGGAAGCGTTCGCTCAGCTGCTCGGGGAAGTAGGCGTGCACCAGTTTCTGCAGATGCGCGTCGTCAGGCAGGCTGGTCGAGATCAGCTCGTCGGCCGCCGTGATCTTGGTGTACGCGATCAGCACGGCGAGTTCGGGCTGGCTCAGGCCCTTGCCGTGGTTGAGCAGTTCGCGGATCTGCCGGTCGTTCGGCAGGAACTCCAGCGCCCGGTCCAGGTGTCCGTCGCGGCCGAGCCTGCGCATGAAGCGCTGCTGTGCGTGGAGCAGTGACGGTGCCTGGGCACAGGCGTTGGAGAGGGCGATGTTCTGCGCGTAGTTGTTGCGCAGGACCAGCCGGCCGACCTCGTCGGTCATCTCGGCGAGCAGCTTGTTGCGCTGCTTGACGGTCATGTCGCCGTCCCGGACCAGGCCGTTAAGCAGGATCTTGATGTTCACCTCGTGGTCGGAGGTGTCCACACCGGCGCTGTTGTCGATCGCGTCGGTGTTGATCCGGCCGCCGGCCCGGGCGAACTCGATGCGGCCCAGCTGAGTGGCCCCGAGGTTGCCGCCCTCGCCGACGACCCGGGCCCGCAGGTCCTCGCCGTTGACCCGGATCGCGTCGTTGGCCTTGTCGCCGACATCGGCGTTCGACTCGGCGGACGCCTTGATGTACGTACCGATGCCGCCGTTCCACACGAGGTCGACCGACGCCTTGAGGATGTTCTGCATCAACTCGGCGGGCGTCATCTTGGCGACCTTCGACTCGATGCCGAGGGCCTCACGGATGTGCGCGTTGATCGGGATCGACTTGGCGGTACGCGGATGGATCCCGCCGCCCGCGGAGAGCAGGTCCTTGTTGTAGTCGGCCCAGGAGCTGCGCGGCAGGTCGAAGAGGCGGCGCCGCTCGGCGTACGAGGTGGCGGCGTCCGGATTCGGGTCGATGATGATGTGCCGGTGGTCGAAGGCGGCGACCAGCCGGATGTGCTCGGAGAGCAGCATGCCGTTGCCGAACACGTCACCGGACATGTCGCCGACGCCGACGACGGTGAAGTCCTCGGTCTGGGTGTCGTGGCCCAGCTCGCGGAAGTGCCGTTCGACGGACTCCCAGGCACCGCGGGCCGTGATGCCCATGCCCTTGTGGTCGTAGCCGGCGGAGCCGCCGGAGGCGAAGGCGTCACCGAGCCAGAAGCCGTACGCGACGGCGACGTCGTTGGCGATGTCCGAGAACTTCGCCGTTCCCTTGTCGGCGGCGACGACGAGGTAGGTGTCGTCCTCGTCGTGGCGCACGACATCGGCGGGCGCCACGACCTCGCCCATCACCATGTTGTCGGTGATGTCGAGCAGCGCCGAGATGAACGTCTTGTAGGAGGCGATGCCCTCCGCCATCCAGGCGTCACGGTCGACGGACGGGTCCGGGAGCTGCTTGGCGACGAACCCGCCCTTGGCGCCGACCGGCACGATCACGGTGTTCTTGACCATCTGCGCCTTGACCAGGCCGAGGATCTCCGTACGGAAGTCCTCCCGCCGGTCAGACCAGCGCAGACCACCGCGGGCGACCTTGCCGAAGCGCAGGTGAACGCCCTCGACACGAGGCGAGTACACCCAGATCTCGAACGCCGGGCGGGGCGCGGGAAGGTCCGGGATGGCCTGCGGGTCGAACTTCATCGAGATGTAGTCGTGCGGCTCGTGGTCGTCGGCCAGCTGGAAGAAGTTGGTCCGCAGCGTGGCCTTGATGACGGTGAGGAAGGAGCGCAGGATCCGGTCCTCGTCGAGCGAGGCGACCTGGTCCAGGGCCCCGTCCAGCTCCTCCAGCAGTCCGTCGGTCAGCTCCGTGCCGGCCTTCTGGCGGCTCGGCGACATCCGGGCCTCGAAGAGGGAGATCAGCAGCCGGGTGGTGTGGACGTTGTTGTGGAGGGTGTCCTCCATGTAGTCCTGGCTGAAGGTCGAACCCGCCTGGCGCAGGTACTTCGCGTAGGCACGCAGCACCATCGCCTGACGCCAGTCGAGCCCGGCGCCCAGCACGAGGGAGTTGAAGCCGTCGTTCTCCGCCTTGCCGGTCCAGACGGCGGCGAACGCCTCCTGGAAACGCTCCCGTGCGTCGTCGGCGAGGTAGCCGCCGTTGCCGGCGGCCTTGGGCATGCGCAGGCCGAAGTCGTAGACCCAGGCGTGCGTACGGTCCGCACAGCGCAGCTCGTACGGACGTTCGTCGACGACCTCCACGCCGAGCCGCTGGAGCGCGGGGAGCACTGCGGAGAGGGAGACCTGCTCGCCGGTGCGGTAGATCTTGAAGCGCCGCTCGCCGGGTCCGACACCGACCGGCTCGTACAGGCTGAGCGCGAAGTCCTTCCGCTCGCTCTTGAGCGCTTCGAGGTGGACCAGGTCGGCCACGGCGGCGCGCGGCGAGTGGTCGGCCTTGTAACCCTCGGGGAAGGAGTGCCCGTAGCGGCGCATCAGTTCGGCGGCGCGTTCCTCGCCGCACTCGGCGTTGAGCGCTTCCTGGAAACCGTCAGCCCAGGAGCGGGCGGCCTCGACGAGACGGGCCTCGATGCGGTCCGCGTCCGCGTCGGTGAGGTGCTGCAGCTCGGTGCCCGGCGGGACACGGACGACGAAGTGCAGCCGGGAGAGGATCGACTCCGTGTTCCAGGCGGTGAAGTCGACGTTGGTACCGCCCAGTTCCTCCTTGAGGATGTCGATCAGCCGGAGTCGCACACCGGTGGTGTAGCGGTCGCGCGGCAGATAGACGAGCGCCGAGTAGTAGCGCCCGTACTCGTCCTGACGCAGGTACAGCCGCAGCCTGCGGCGCTCCTGGAGGTAGAGCACGGAGGTGACGATGGAGCGCAGCTGGTCGACGGGCGTCTGGAAGAGCTCGTCGCGCGGGTACGTCTCCAGGATCTGCAGCAGGTCGCGGCCGTCGTGGCTGTGGGGCGTGAAGCCCGCACCCTCGAGCACCTCGGCGACCTTGCGGCGCACGACCGGCACCCGGCGTACGGACTCGGTGTACGCGGCGGACGAGAACAGGCCCAGGAAGCGCCGCTCACCGATGACGTTGCCGTCGGCGTCGAACTTCTTCACCCCGACGTAGTCGAGATAGCTGGGACGGTGGACGGTCGCGCGGCTGTTCGCCTTCGTCAGGACCAGCAGCTTGTGCTCACGGGCCTTGGCGCGGGCGTCGGCGGGCAGCCGGTCGAAGGACGGGCTCACCGGGTGCGCCTCGTCCTCGCTGTGCTGCGGGTCGGAGCGCAGGATGCCGAGTCCGGTGCCGGCGACGACGGTCAGCGCGTCGCTGTCCCTGAGCTCGTACTCGCGGTAGCCGAGGAAGGTGAAGTGGTCGGTCGCGAGCCAGCGCAGCAGCTCGCGGGCCTCCTCGACCTCCTCGTCACCGAGTTCGTCGAGGGGTTCGGCGGGGAGCTCGTCGGCGATCCGCAGAGCGGCGTCGCGCATCTTCTCCCAGTCCTCGACGGTCTCCCGCACATCGGACAGGACACGGAGCAGATCGGCGGTGATCTGCTTCAGATCGGCGCGGTCGGTCTCCCGGTCGATCTCGACGTGGATCCACGACTCGACGAGCGCGTCGTGCGGCAGTTCGGCCTGGGCCTCCTCGCGGCCCTTGCCCCTCTTCACACCGGTGGCCCGGTGCCTGTCGTCGGCGAGGACCTCGATGAGCTTGCCCGTGACATCACGACGGACGACGACCTGCGGATGGATGACGAGATGGATGCCCCGGCCCTGCCGGGACAGCTCGTTGGTGACCGAGTCGACCAGGAACGGCATGTCGTCGGTGACGACCTCGACGACGGAGTGGCTGGACGTCCAGCCGTTCTCCTCGACCGTCGGGGTGTGCACCCGGACGTTCGCGGTGCCCTGCGGGCGGTTCTCCGCGAGGCGGTAGTGGGAAGAGGCAGCCCCGAAGAGATCGACCGGGTCGCGGCCGGTGACGTCCTCCGGAGCGGTGTGCAGGTAGTAGCGCTGGAGGTAGGCGAGCAGCATGTCCTGGCCCGGCCGCTCGCTCTGATCGGCCCCGCTGCCGGCCTCGGCAAGGCGCACCCGGGGGGTACCCACCGGGCCGCCGGCACCACCGCCCGGACTGTTGTCAGCTACCCGGGCCGCCCGTGCGAGCAGCTCGGCCTTGGCTTCGTCCAGCTTGGTCTGCATGTCCTCTGGCTCCTGTCGCGCGCCGTTGCGTGACGTAGGTGAGAAAAGACGACGTACCGCCACGACACGGGGTTTCCGGTCTCGGTCGACGCTATGCCGCCATGGGAGATACCCGGGACCGTATCGGCCATTTTCGGCAGTCGGCCCGGGGTTCGGAGATCGCGGATCGCCCGGGTGCTGTAGCACTCCGGGCGTAGGCCGGGGGCTTCGCTGCCCCCGAGGCGTATCGCGCTGATCACGGCACCAGGCTATCCCCCCGGCACCCACAACCGTCATGAGCCGCATATGTACAAAATACGAACCCGAACTTTGACACTCTGGACATCGCGCCGGGGCGTTCCGGTACGTATCGGCCGAGGCGGCATGCCTCCGCCCGCCGGATGCCGCAGGCCCCACCGGCCCGTCGGTCCCCGTCAGACCGCCATCAGTTCGGCCAGTGCGACAGCCTCGGCCAGGGTGTCCACCACCGGCACCCCCGCCGCCTCCAGGCTGCTACGGCTGTGCGAACCACCGGTGTAGAGCACCGCACGCGCCCCGACATGGGCCGCGGCCACGGCATCGTCCACCGCGTCCCCGATGACCACGGCACGCTCCGGCGATATCCGGGCGAACTCCTCCAGGGCGACGAAGTGCCGCTCCATGTGCTGGGCCTTGCTTCCGCCGGACGGCCCGGTGCGGCCGTCGACGCGCACGAAGTGCCTCTCGATGCCGTACCCCCGCACCACCGGCACCAGCTGCTCGTGGCCGTACATGCTGAGCAGCGACTGGCTGTGGCCCGCCCGCCGCCACTGCGCCAGCAGTTCCTCGACGCCCTCGGTCAGGGCGCAGGCGACCCGCTGCTCGGCGTAGTGACGGTGGAAGATGCCGTCCATGCGGTCCCACTCGGCCTCGGTGGGCAGCCGGCCGAGCAGGCGCTCGTAGAACTTGGGTATCGGCACGCAGTACGTCTCGCGGTACTGCTCCAGTGTGATCGGCGCCAGGTCGATCTCCGCGAAGGCGGCGTTCGTCGCCCCGATGACCGCGTGGATGTCGTCGAGCAGTGTGCCGTTCCAGTCCCAGACCAGATGAGTGTGTTGCTTACCCGGAGTCGCCATGGAAGAAAAATACTCGCCGGGTACGACACTCAGCCGATCAGGCCGGGGATCTCCTGCACCCCGAACCACAGCAGCTCGTGGTCCTCCGCACCGTCCACCGTGAACTGCGCGTCGTCGTCACCGAGGTCCGCCGCCCCCAGGGCGGCCGCTGCCGCCGCGACGTCCTTCTCGGCGTCATCGGCGTCCACATGCACGGCGGCGGCCTTCGACAGGGCCACGGGGGCCGCGATGCGCACCTCTCCGAGCGAGGCCGCGTCCAGGATGTGATCCGGGTCGGCGACCGCCGCCCCGTCCGCCACGTCGAGCGCGACGACCACCCGGCGCCGGGGCTCGTCAGGCTTCCCGGCGATCAGCCGCAGGGAAGCGGAGGCGGCCCGGTTGAGCGCCGCGTACTCCAGCTCCTCGATGTCGTCGGAGACGTACCACTCACGCAGCCCGGGAGTCACCGCATAGGCGGTGAGCGGCCCGGGACCGACCTCGCCCGCCCCGTGTGCCGCTGCGAGACCGGAGAGGGTCAGAGGGACGTACACACGCATGGCTGACCGCTTTCGTAGTCGACGACGCCCTCAGGATACGTGGGAGGTCCCCCATCAGGGTTCGCGAGCCGCCCCCTCCTGTCCACCTCGCAACGGCCGTCACCCCCGCCGGTCCCCTTGCGGCGCCAGGCCCGCCACCCGGATAGGTGATCTCTGAGGCGGCCCGTCCCGCGCAGAACGCGGGTTGCGGGCCGGGGTGCCGTCCCCGTAGAAGGTCCCCAACAGAAGTTACCGCCCGGTATCGCTCGGTATGCGACCGGGCTCCGGACAGCACGGGGGCTATGACCATGAGCACGGACAAGACCAGGCCCGCCGGACGACGCGACCGGTCAAGGCCGGGCACCGTACCGCCGCAGCGGGCACCCCACCGGCCACGGCAGCCACTGCGCCCGCACCAGTGGTTCGCCGAACGCCTGCTCGCCGTCCTCAGCGGCCAGCGCCCGGTGCACTGGATGCTCGGCCACACGATCGGCGAGGCCTACGACCAACTGGCCGAACTCGCTCCGGGCGCCCCGCTCGGCGCGGGAAGCAGGCGCCCCGTCGTACGCACCTGCCACGGCGCCCAGCCGGCCACCGGCGTCGTGGAGGCCTTCGCCAGCATCGAGACGGGAGAACAGGTCCGCGCCATGGCCTTCCGCCTGGAACAAGGCCCCGACCTCCGCTGGCGCTGCGCCGCGGTGGACCTCGGAGGCGAACGCCTCTCCGCCGTCGGATGACCCGCACCTGAGCACACCGGCCCGGCGGACCGACGCCACGACGGTCCGCCTCGCAGGCCGCCGCGACCCGCGCCCGACGCCCTGCGAGGCGGACGGCCCACCGCAGGCCCCCACGTGCCCGCGCAGCGCCCCACGTGGCCTCGGCAGCCTGCCAGGGCCCCCGGCAGCCCTCACCGGCCCCGCAAGAAGAAACGGGCCTGGGCCGGACACCACGTGGTGTCCGGCCCAGGCCCGTCGAACGATGAGCGCTACTTCTTGCGGCGACGCCCGCCGCCACCGCTCTTCTGCGCCTTGCGGCGCTCCGCACGCGTCATCCCGTCGCCCTCGGAGCGATCGCTGTCCCCGTTGGAGAAGTCGCCCTCGACGATGCCGCCCTCCCCGTCCACCGTGGGAGCGGAGAAGTGCAGCCGGTCCGGACGCTGCGGGGCGTCCAGGCCCTTGGCCCGGATCTCCGGACGCGCGGTGGCCGCCACAGGAGCGCCCTGCTTCGAGAGCGAGGTCCGCTCCGCCGCATCCTGCACCGGAACCTCCTCGACCTGCTGCTCGACCTGGACCTCCAGGTTGAACAGGTAGCCGACGGACTCCTCCTTGATGCCCTCCATCATGGCGTTGAACATGTCGAAGCCCTCGCGCTGGTACTCGACCAGCGGGTCCTTCTGCGCCATGGCCCGCAGACCGATGCCCTCCTGGAGATAGTCCATCTCGTAGAGGTGCTCACGCCACTTGCGGTCCAGGACGGACAGGACCACGCGCCGCTCCAGCTCGCGCATGATGTCCGAGCCGAGCGACTTCTCGCGCTCCTCGTACTGCTCGTGGACGTCGTCCTTGACCGACTCGGCGATGAAGTCGGCGGTGACCCCGGCCAGGTCACCCGCGGCGTCCTCGAGCTCGGCGACCGTGACCTTCACCGGGTAGAGCTGCTTGAAGGCACCCCACAGCCGGTCCAGGTCCCACTCCTCGGCGAAGCCCTCGGCGGTCTCCTGCCGGATGTAGTCGTCGATCGTGTCGTCCATGAAGTGACGGATCTGGTCCTGCAGATCCTCGCCCTCCAGGACACGACGACGCTCACCGTAGATGACCTCGCGCTGCCGGTTGAGCACCTCGTCGTACTTCAGGACGTTCTTACGCGTCTCGAAGTTCTGCTGCTCGACCTGCGACTGCGCGGAGGCGATCGCGCGGGTCACCATCTTGTTCTCGATCGGTACGTCGTCGGGAACGTTCGCCATCGACATGACGCGCTCGACCATCTGCGCCTTGAACAGCCGCATCAGGTCATCGCCCAGCGAGAGGTAGAACCGGGACTCGCCCGGGTCGCCCTGACGGCCGGAACGACCGCGCAGCTGGTTGTCGATGCGCCGCGACTCGTGCCGCTCGGTGCCCAGGACGTAGAGCCCGCCGAGGTCCTTGACCTCGTCGTGCTCGGCCTTGACGGACTGCTCGGCCTTCTCCAGAGCGGCGGGCAGCGCCGCGGCCCACTCCTCGACGTGCTCGACGGGGTCGAGGCCGCGCTGGCGCAGCTCCGCCTCCGCGAGGTCGTCGGGGTTGCCGCCGAGCTTGATGTCGGTGCCTCGTCCGGCCATGTTCGTGGCGACGGTGACGGCACCCTTGCGGCCCGCCTGGGCGATGATCGGCGCTTCCCTGTCGTGCTGCTTGGCGTTCAGCACCTCGTGCTGGACACCCCGCTTGGAGAGCTGCTGCGAGAGGTACTCGGACTTCTCGACCGAGGTGGTGCCGACCAGGATCGGCTGCCCCTTCTCGTGCTTCTCGGCGATGTCGTCGACGACCGCCGCGAACTTCGCGACCTCGGTGCGGTAGATCAGGTCCGACTGGTCGGCGCGCACCATCGGACGGTTCGTCGGGATCGGCACGACGCCCAGCTTGTAGATCTGGTGGAACTCGGCGGCCTCGGTCATCGCCGTACCGGTCATGCCCGAGAGCTTGCCGTACAGGCGGAAGAAGTTCTGCAGGGTGATCGTGGCGAGGGTCTGGTTCTCGTCCTTGATGTCCACCCCTTCCTTCGCCTCGATGGCCTGGTGCATGCCCTCGTTGTAACGGCGGCCGGCGAGGATACGGCCGGTGTGCTCGTCGACGATCATAACTTCGCCGTCGATGACGACGTAGTCCTTGTCCTTCTTGAAGAGTTCCTTGGCCTTGATGGCGTTGTTGAGGTACCCGACGAGCGGCGTGTTCACCGACTCGTAGAGGTTGTCGATCCCGAGCCAGTCCTCGACCTTCGAGACACCGGGCTCGTGGATGGCCACGGTCCGCTTCTTCTCGTCGACCTCGTAGTCGCCGGTCTCCTCGATGCCCTTCAGCGGGTTGCCCGCCTCACCCCTGGTGAGACGCGTGACCAGCTTGGCGAAGTCCCCGTACCACTTGGTGGCCTGGTCGGCCGGGCCGGAGATGATCAGCGGCGTACGGGCCTCGTCGACGAGGATCGAGTCGACCTCGTCGACGATCGCGAAGTTGTGGCCGCGCTGGACGAGCTCGTCCTGGGACCACGCCATGTTGTCGCGGAGGTAGTCGAAGCCGAACTCGTTGTTCGTGCCGTACGTGATGTCGCAGGCGTACTGCGCACGGCGCTGCGCCGGGGTCATGTTGGCGATGATGCAGCCGACCTCGAGACCGAGGAACTTGTGGACCCGGCCCATCATCTCGGAGTCACGCTCGGCCAGGTAGTCGTTGACCGTGATCAGGTGCACTCCCTTGCCGGAGAGCGCGTTGAGATAAGCGGGCAGGGTGCCGACGAGGGTCTTGCCCTCACCGGTCTTCATCTCGGCGACGTAGCCGAGGTGCAGGGCGGCTCCACCCATCATCTGAACGTCGTAGTGGCGCTGTCCGAGGACGCGCTTGGCGGCCTCACGGACGGTCGCGAATGCTTCGGGAAGCAGGTCGTCCAGGCTCTCGCCGTCCGCGTACCGTTCCTTGTACTCGTCGGTGAGCGCCCGCAGCTCGGCGTCGGAGAGGTTGACGAAGTCCTCTTCGATGGAGCTGACCTGGTCCGCGATGCGGTGCAGTTTGCGCAGGATCTTGCCTTCGCCTGCACGCATGAGCTTGTTGAAGACGGACACTGAGGCTGGTCTCCTTGCCGGTCGGGCCTGGCACTGGGTCGTGTAATGGACTCTGGCGCGGGCACGGCAGGTCGGCCCCACCGCAACGGCCATCGTAAGCGAGGACCCCGCCGCGCCGGGAGGGCTGCCACAGCGTTGCCCCCGCCGCACCCTTCCAGGACAACGGCCCAGGGGTGCGGAAGGTGCCGGGAAGCCCCAAAAGTGCTCGCATCCCGGGCGCCGGAACACCCACAATCCCCGCATGGAACCGATCACCCTCACCACCGAACGCCTGGCCCTGCGGCCCTTCGGGCCCCAGGACGCGGAGAGGGCGTACACCGCCTGCCAGGATCCGGACATCCAGCGGTGGACGGTCGTTCCCTCCCCGTACACCCGCGCCGACGCCGAGCTCTTCACCGGAAAACTGTCCCCGTCCGGCTGGCAGGAGGACTCGGCGTACAACTTCGCCGTGGTGCTCCGGGACGACGGACAGCTCGTCGGCGCCCTCGGCCTCACCCGGCTGAGCCACCCGGGCACGTACGAGGTGGGCTACTGGACGGCCCGGGAGCACCGCGGCCTCGGCTTCACGACGGAAGCGGTCCTCGGCGGGGCCCACTGGGCATTCACCGCGCTCGCCGCGGACCGCCTCGAATGGCGGGCCGAGGTCGGCAACGACCCGTCCCGGGCGGTCGCCCGGCGTGCGGGCTTCCGCATGGAGGGCGAGCAGCGGTCCGCACTGGTCAACAAGGGGATACGGCGCGACACCTGGACCGGGTCGCTGATCCCGGCAGATCTGGGACTGCCCGGCACCCAGCCGTACCTGCCGGCCCGTTCCTGAACCGGTCCGCTCCGCAGTGAGGAGCAGTCCCGAAGACCCGGGCGGGATGTCAGTGCGGCCCTCTAGGGTTCGATGCATGACGTCTGCGCCGCCTCCCGTCCTCGAACTCTCCGCCGACCAGGCGCGCCGGATCGCCCTGCGGGCCCAGGGCTTCCTGGGGGCCCCCGACCGCCGGGGCGGAGTGCCCGGGGTGCTGCGCCACCTCGGGGCCGTCCAGCTCGACACGATCTCGGTCCTTGCCCGCTCGCACGAGCTCGTGCCCTACGCGCGTCTCGGCGCCGTCGGCCGGCGCACGGTCGACGACGCGTACTGGTCGGGTGGCCGCTCGTTCGAGTACTGGTCGCACGCCGCGTGCATCCTGCCTGTCGAGGAATGGCCGCACTTCGCGTTCCGCCGCCGCGCCTACCGCGCCCGCCCCCACTGGAACCACGACCTGCCCGACGGGGCGTACGACACGGTGATCAAGCAACTGCGCGCCGAGGGCCCGCTGACGGCGACCGAGCTCGGCGGCGCGAAGAACGGCGGGGAGTGGTGGGACTGGTCGGCATCGAAGGTCGCCGTCGAACGGGCCCTGATGTACGGCGAGGTGGTGTGCACCCAGCGGCGCAGCTGGAAGCGCGTCTACGACCTGGCCGAGCGCGCCGTTCCGGAGGCCCTGCTCCACGACGACCTGGACGACACCGAGTGCCTGCGCCGGCTGGTGGCCCTGGCGGGCCGTTCGCTGGGTGTCGGAACCCGGGCGGACATCGCCGACTACCACCGGCTCAAGGGCGAGCAGTTCGACGCCGTGGTGGCGGACTCCGGGCTGGTCCCGGTATCGGTGCGGGGCTGGGCCAAGCCGGCCTGGGCGGACCCGGAGGCACTGGCCTCCGAGCCCCGCGGCCGGCACCGTACGACGCTTCTGTCGCCGTTCGACTCGCTGATCTGGGAACGGGCACGGACCGAGCGGATCTTCGGCTTCGCCCATCGCCTGGAGGCCTACGTGCCCAGGCCCAAGCGGATCCACGGCTACTTCGCGATGCCCCTGCTGGCGGGCGGCAGCCTCCAGGGCAGGGTCGACCCGGCACGCGAAGGCACCACGCTGGTCGCCCGACAGGTGTCGCTGGAGAGCAGGAAGACCGTCCCGCCGATGGCCGAGGCGCTCGTCGAAGCCGCTTCCTGGGTCGGCTGCACGGATGTCCGGCTGGAGCGGGTCGACGCCCCGGAACTGCGGGAGCCGCTCATGGCGGAAATCGCCCGCATCCTTGCGTGAGCCAAGCGGGCGGGGGCACGGCGCCGACCGCTATCTGATCTCGAGAATCTTCTCCCGCATGGCATAGACCACGGCTTCCATCCGGGAGTGCAGCTGGAGCTTCTCCAGAATATTGCGGACGTGGTTCTTCACGGTGTTCTCGGAAATGAACAATTGCTTGGCGATATCGCGGTTGTTCATCCCCGTCGCCACGAGCTTGAGAACTTCGAGCTCCCGCTCCGTGAGCCGCGGTGCCGGGACCAGCCGGCGCTCGTCGGTGCGCTGAATCATCGACTTGAACTCGGTGAGCAGTTTGGAGGCCATCGACGGACTGATCTGGGACTGCCCGTCCGCCACCGCGCGAATGGCCGTGGCCACCTCGTCGGTGGAGATCTCCTTGAGGAGATAGCCGGTGGCGCCCGCCTTGATCGCTTCGTAGAGGTCGGCTTCCTCATCGCTGATGGTCAACATGATGATCTTTGCACTGGGTGCCACCTCCTTGATGGAGGTGCACGCCTCGATGCCGCCGCGCTTGGGCATCCGTACGTCCATCAGCACGATGTCGGGCAGCAGGTCCGCGGCCTTGTCGACCGCCTCCGCGCCGTCACCCGCCTCGCCCACGACCTGGATGTCCTCCTCCTGCGCGAGGACGATCTCCAGACCTCTGCGGAACAGCGCATGGTCATCGACCACAAGAACCCGGATGGGTTCCTTGCGGGAACTGCCGTCGTCCGCACCGGCTGCGTCGTAGCCGGCGTTCGTATCACGCACGGGCCCGAAGGTCTCCGCCATCGTTCCTCCCCCTGAAGGCCACGGCCTGAGGTCACAGGCTGTCCGCCAACGGCACTTCGCAGAACACCGATTGGCTTGGGACGCCATGATTTCATGCCCGGGCGCCGGTGCAGTGATCCTGTTGTCGCACGCGGGTGCCCCCGGGGGCGCGCAAGCGCTTCCAGGGGCACCACGAGAAAGGAATGGCGTCAGCCGCCGAGCGCACCGCCCGCGCCGCCCGCTTCGTCAGAGGCAAGCGGGTCGGTCCTCAGATGAATGACACCGTAGTCGTAGGCGTGCCGTCGGTAGACGACACTGGGCTCCTTGGTCTCGGAGTCGACGAACAGGTAGAAGTCGTGCCCGACCAGCTCCATCTCGTAGAGCGCCTGGTCGAGCGTCATCGGTGCTGCGACGTGCGTCTTCTCGCGCACCACGAGCGGTCCCTCGCCCTGAACCTCGAGCGAACCGATCCTGGTGGTGGGCACGGCCGACGGCGTCTCCTCGGGGATCAGCTCGCCGTCCCCGTTGAACGATGCGGCGTCCGGCACCACCTCACCCACTTCGGATGCGGACAAGCGGCCGTTGCCGCGCCGGCTGTAGCGCTTGTCGTGCTCCTTGCGCAGTCGCGCGTCCAGCTTGTCGGTGGCCAGATCCAGCGCAGCGTACGGGTCGCCGGCCGCAGCTTCCGCCCGGATGACCGGCCCGCGCGAGCGGAGCGTGATCTCCACCCGTGCCGCACGGTCGGCCTGACGGGGATTCGGCTCCTTGGACACCTCGACGTCGAGACTGATCACCTTGCCGTCGAACTTCTGGATCTTGTCCAGCTTCAGCTTCTCGGCCACGTGCTTGCGGAACCGCTCGGGCACCTCGGTCTTGCGGCCCTTGACGACGATGTCCACGCAGAACTCCGTTCCCGGATCACTCCGCTTCAGCGGCGGAGCGTCTCCCTTTTGCACCAGGCCCCGGTGATCGCCGGAGCCGCGGACTCGGTGACGTTCACCTCCTCCTCCCCCGTCGGCGAGGTCTCCACCCCACCGAACTTCCGTGCTTCTGGCCTACTGGTGAGTTGCCTGCCCGAAACCTGGTGGTGCATTCATCGAGGTTCGGCATTCACCGTTCCTCACAACCGAACATAGCCTGCCCACCACCGTGTCGGCACCCGCTACTCGCGCGTACCTCCGATCAGGGCCCTTTACCCACTCACTACCTGCAACGATGCAATTCTTCTGTCAGTTCCGGTTTATTTCGAAAGCAGACGGAGAAGCTGAGACAACCGCAGCCCGCAGGACGGGCGCAGCACCATGTCCGGCGCCTCCCGCCGCACGGACAGCGCGTGCCGCCTCGGCCAATGACGCCCCCGTCGTGAGCAGGTCGTCCACGAGCACCACCCGGCCGCCCTCGAGCCATCGCCACCCACCGGCCGCGACCTCCAGCGCACCTGCCAGATTCACTTGCCGCGCCCTGGCCCCGAGCCCTGCCTGGTCCGCCACCGCACGCCGCTGGCGCAGCACGGCGGCCACCCCGGCCGCAGTTCCCCCGCGCCGTAGCTCCGCCGCGGCGGCCAGCGCGATCCGCCGCGCCGGATCGTGACCACGGGCGGCCGTGGCCCGCCGCGCCGACGGTACGGGCACCAGCAGCAGGGGCCCCGTTTCACCCGACTGCCCCGTCCCGGCCCTCACGGCGCCCGCCAAGGCCCCGCCGAGCGCCCTTGCGAGCCCGAGTGCCCCTCGCTCCTTGTGGGCCAGCAGCATCGCGCGTACCGCGTTCTCGTACGGCGCCGCAGCATGGACCACAGGCAGCCCGGCAGGCTCGGGATCAGGCCTCACACGCCGCGGGCCTGCGGCCAGCACCGCGGCACACTGCTCGCACAGCTCCGTGCGCGGCCTGCCGCAGCCACCACAGGCCGCCGGCAGGACCAGCCCGGCGATCTCCCGCCACCATCCCCGCACGGCCCCACTGTGCCCGGGCCGCGCGCACCCGGCCAGACCTGTGGACAACGTCTGTGGACAACTCGGACCGGGCACGGCCGGAGGGCTTCCCCCGGCGCCCATGCGGTCAGCCCGGATAGACCAGCGAGGATCCGTCCTTGAGCACCGTCTGCCAGTTGTCGCCGGGCGACAGCTTCACTATCCCGTCGACCTCGGTGTCCGCCATCAGCGGCAACTGCTCGTCGTCGGCCGCCGCGATAGCCGTCACCTGGTTCACACCGGGCAGGACACCGGAGGCCGACGTCGAACCGTCAGCCTCCACGTAGCGGACCTGCTGCACACCGCCCTCCTCCCTGCCGACCACCACGAGGCGGCTGCGGCCCGACCAGGAAACGGCAGTCACATCGGCCAGCTGGGGCGCCGCCTGGCGCAGGTCCTGCACCGAGACCCGCTCGGCCTCCCCGGACCCGGTCCGCTCGACCCGCCCGATCTTCAACGTCGTATGCCCGTCCTCGAACACCCTGAGTGCGATCCGCACCCCGTCTGCCGACATCCGCAGCGCTTCGATCCTCCCGCCGTCCAGACCGGGCACCTCGACCTCCTGCGGTGCGCCCTGCCCGTCCGTCAGCCGCAGCAGCCTGGGGCCGGCCGGATCACGGTCGGCAACCCACAGGTCGCCCCGGCCGTCCCAGCTCGGCGCGGACAGCCGGTCCTCGGCCTTCTTGGCCCGGCTGCTCACGACAGGCTCGGCCGGTTCGCTCTCCGCGACGAGGGAGGACACATAGAGGTCCTGCTGATTCGCCGAGACGGCGGCAGCCTGCTGTTCGTCCCGGGCCACCCCGACGGCGCTCATCGCCACCGGCCCGGCGCCGAACGGGCCGATCACCGGCTCCGGCTCCGGCTCCGCGTCACCCTTGTCGGCCCCGGGGAGGCGCTGCACGTGCCCCTTGTCGTCCACGAAGTACTGGCTGTCGGGAGCACCGGAGGCGTGGTCGGAAGCGAACTCGTCCGCCTCGTCCGCCCCGAGGGAGCACAGCGGGCCCCGCCCGCCCTGGAGCTCGACCTGACCGACCCGCGCGGACGTCAGGTCCCGCAAGGTGACGAGCACCTGGGCCGCCATCATCCGGCAGGCACCCTGGCCGACCTTGTCGGCCTTCTTGTTGAGCGGCACCTTCAGGACGTTCTGGTCGTCGGGCGCGAGCGAAGTGACCCCGCGCTTCAGTGCCGTACCGGTGGGGAAGCGGGAATCGACGACCGGCCTCAACCAGTCGGACGGCCCCTCGAGCAGCGTCCGGACGGTCTGGGCCGCCGTGTCCATCCGCGTGACCGGATCCGTCCGGTTCCGTACGTAGACGGTGTCGGCGACCAGTGCGGAGTCGCTGTCCGCCCGCCCGGCGGCGAAGTAGTACTTGTTCACGGACCGGTAGAGCCGCTTGAAGTCGGACTGCCCGAGCACCAGACCGTCCGGCACGATGTCGATGCGCCACTCCTGCTTGCCGTCCGACCCCTTCTGGCGCACCAGGTGCAGCATCTGGGAGTAGTCCGTCGGTGCGAGCGGCCGGTAGGAACTCTGCGCGTCAACGGACGCCACCTGATCGCCCGTGAGGGTGTAGGTGGTCTCCGCGCTCCTGCGCTCCTTGTCGTGGAGCGAGGGACCGTTCCGGTTGGGCGCCTTGGCGAGCACCGTGGTGCCGTGGCTCGGCTTCCAGGTGCGGGCCGCCTCCTCGGTCAGGTACGTGCGGGTCGTCCTGAAATCGGGGTCGTCGCTCGTCATCGACTCCAGGAAGCCGTCCACGACCTCGAGGGGCGCGGCGCCCTCCCTCGGCGGAACGGCGTACACCTGCACCTGGGAATCACCCGGCTGCGAGGCATCGACCGCCTTGACGTCACCCGTGACCGGCATCGCTCCGCACGCGGACAGGACCACGATGCCGCAGCCCAGTAGCGCGGAAACCCGCACCGCACGTCCATGCCCACCCCGGCGGCGGTCAGTTTCCACGAGTCGTGTCCTCCTGGTCCGGATCCTGCGTCTCCTGGTCGGCCCCGCCCGGCCGCTCCCCGGCCGGACGCGACACCACGCGTGCGCCATTGCCCGGCAGGGCCGCCGGATGCACCGAAACGTGAGCCTGACGCGGGGCCACCGGGGCACGTGCCGACACGGGCAGTTGCTGCGACCGCGCCGAGGACCCGGTCTGGTTCGGTACGGACATCAACCGGTGGTCGGCCGCCGGCGGAGCAGCCTCGGCCCGTTCCCGGTTCTCCCGGTTGCGCCGCGAATCCTCCGGCTCCAGCGGTATCGGCGATCCCCGCAGCGGCTCGTCCGCCGTACGGGGCAGGGTGAGGCGGAACTGCGAACCGCCACCGGGCTCGCCCCATGCCTGCAGCCAGCCGCCGTGCAGCCGCGCGTCCTCGACGGCGATCGAGAGGCCCAGTCCGGTGCCCCCGGTCGTCCGGGCACGCGCCGGGTCGGCCCGCCAGAAGCGATTGAAGACACGGGTCGCCTCGCCCGGCTTGAGCCCCACCCCGTAGTCCCGGACGGCCACGGCCACGGCACCCTGGGCAACCTCCATGCGCACCACGACGTCCCGGCCCTCGCCGTGCTCGACGGCGTTGACGACGAGGTTGCGCAAGACCCGTTCGACGCGGCGCGCATCGGCCTCGGCCACCACCGGCTGCTCGTCGCCGATGACCCTGATGCGGCTGCCCTTGCGCTCGGCCAGCGGTTCGGCGCCGCCGATCACGCGCCGTACGACCGTACGCAGATCTATCGGTTCGGCTTCCAGGGCCGCAGCACCCGCGTCGAACCTGCTGATCTCCAGCAGGTCGGACAGGAGCGACTCGAAACGGTCGAGCTGGTCACCCAGCAGCTCCGCGGAACGCGCGGTCACCGGATCGAAGTCGACACGCGCGTCGTGAATGACGTCGGCGGCCATCCGCACGGTGGTCAGCGGGGTCCGCAGCTCATGACTCACGTCCGAGACGAAACGCCGCTGCATCCGGGAGAGCTCCTCCAGCTGCTGGATCTTCAGCTGCAGGTTCTGCGCCATCTTGTTGAAGGCCTCACCGAGCCGGGCGATGTCGTCCTCGCCGGTGACCTTCATCCGTTCCTGGAGCCGGCCGGCGGAGAGCCGCTCGGCGATCCCCGCGGCCATGCGCACGGGGGTGACGACCTGGCGTACGACGAACCAGGCGATGCCCCCCAGCAGCACGACCACGAACAGACCCGCGGTGGCCAGCGTCGTCGTGACCAGCGTCAGGGACTTCTCCTCCTGCGTGAGCGGGAAGAGGTAGTACAGCTCGTACGGATTGTGGTCGATGTCGTAGAGCCGCTTGCCCACGACGAGTCCGGGCTGCGGATCCTTGCCGTGCGAGTAGCGGATCAGGGAGTACGTCTGGAACGCCCCGGGCCCCTTGTCCACGGCCTCGCGCAGACTCTGCGGCACGCTGGACGCCTCCACGCTGCCCGAACCGCGCGGTGCGCGACTGGTCGCACTCTGCGCGGCGGAGTCGGCACTGAGCGCCACCACGTTGAAGGCGTTCGTGCCACCGCTGGCGAGCTGATCGACCAGCTCGGTGCGCCAGGAGGTGTTGGCCGTCATGCCGTCGGCGCCCTCGTCACCCTGGCCACCCGGGACGAGCGGCGCGTTCGCGTTCGCCTGGGCGGCCGCGAACCCGCCGGCCGCCTGCGTCTGCGCGGCCTTGCCCTTCGCGTCGAGCAGGCCGTTGCGCACCTGCCCGATCACGACGAAGCCCAGCACCAGCACCACGGCGATCGACATCAGCAGGGTGCCGGCGACGACCCGCAGCTGCAGGTTGCGCCGCCACAGCCGCACAGCGGGCAGCAGCGGCCGCCGGAGCCACCGCATCAGAAGACGCAGCACGGGGCCACCGGGCGTCCGGTCCTGGAACAACCGGCCACCCTGCCTGAACCGGTTGTACCGGGATGACCTCCGTGCCTGACCGGCAGCCCGCTCCGTACGGACTCCCGGCCCCCCGGGTTTCGGAGCAGCGCTGCCCAGGGTCATGTCAGCTCGGTCCGGCCTTGTAACCGACACCGCGGACGGTCACAACGATCTCCGGACGCTCCGGGTCCTTCTCGACCTTGGAGCGCAGCCGCTGGACATGCACATTCACCAGACGGGTGTCGGCGGCGTGGCGATAACCCCACACCTGCTCGAGCAGTACCTCGCGGGTGAAGACCTGCCACGGCTTGCGGGCGAGCGCGACCAGCAGGTCGAACTCGAGCGGGGTGAGGGCGATCGACTGCCCCTCCCGCTTCACCGAGTGACCGGCCACATCGATGACCAGGTCCCCGATCGCCAGCTGCTCCGGCGCGGGCTCTTCGGACCTCCGCAGACGTGCCCTGATCCGGGCCACCAACTCCTTCGGTTTGAACGGCTTGACGATGTAGTCGTCGGCCCCGGATTCCAGGCCCACCACCACGTCAACCGTGTCGCTCTTGGCAGTGAGCATGACGATCGGCACACCAGACTCGGCCCTGATCAGCCGGCAGACCTCGATGCCGTCCCGTCCGGGCAGCATGAGGTCCAGCAGCACCAGGTCCGGCTTGGCCTCACGAAATGCAGCCAGTGCCTTGTCGCCGTCCGCTACGAACGACGGTTCGAAACCTTCTCCCCGCAGCACAATGCCGAGCATCTCGGCCAGTGCGGTGTCGTCGTCGACGACAAGGACGCGTCCCTTCATAAACGACATCATCCCATTAGCTAATCGTTACCTGCGATGACCTGGCACACAGCTCTGCCAGTCCGACCCCCGTTACCGGGGAAATGATGCCCTCCTCCGTGACGATCGCCGTGACCAGTTCGGGCGGCGTGATGTCGAATGCGGGGTTGTACGCCTGGGCTCCCGGGGGTGCCACCGACTGCCCGCCCCCCTCACCCCCGGCCGAGACATTCCGCGAAGATGTGAGCTCCGTCACTTCTACCGCGGAACGCTGCTCGACGACTATGGATGTGCCGTCCGCGGTGTCCAGATCAACCGTCGTGGTCGGCGCCACGACGATGAACGGCACATGGTGGTACTTGGCAAGCACTGCCAACGGATAGCTCCCCACCTTGTTGGCCACCGAGCCGTCCGCGGCGATGCGGTCCGCCCCGATGAGTACGGCATCCACCTCCCCCGCGGCAAACAGCGAACCCGCCGCGTTGTCGGTGAGCAAGCTGTACGGCATGCCGTTGCGTGCCGCTTCGAACGCCGTCAGCCTGGCTCCCTGGAGCAGCGGACGGGTCTCGTCCACCCACAGCCGCCGCAGGCTACCCGCCCGGTGTGCTCCCAGAGCCACCGCGAAGGCCGTGCCCTCGCCCCCCGATACGAGCGCTCCCGTGTTGCAGTGGGTCAGCAGCCGATGCCCCCCGTCGGGCAGGAGCTCAGCCAGCAGCTCCAGACCGTACTGCGCCATACGCCTGCTGGCGGCCGCGTCCTGGCGGTGCAGTGCCCGTGCCTCCGCCAGGGCAGCCCCGGCAGCCTCCTGAGGGCCGGCACCGTTCCCGACAGCCGCCCCGTGCACCCGCGCCACGCGCCGCGCCCCGTACCCGAGATTTACGGCGGTGGGCCGCGCCGCCTCCAGCAGCTCCGCCGCCCGCACGACGTCGTCACCCCGGGCAGCGGCCAGTGCCACGCCATAACCTCCGGCAATGCCCAGCAGGGGCGCACCGCGCACTGCCAGCATCCGGATCGCCCGGACCAGCGCGGGCACGTCGGCGCACACCAGCTCGACCTCCTCCGAGGGCAGCCGGGTCTGGTCGAGGAGCACCACCGCGGGACCTTCCGGTGGCTCGTCCCAACGGAGTACGGAGAGGGCCGGAGGCTCGATGCCCACCGGCGATTGCGCGTCCTGATCAGCCATCTGCCCAGTCTGCCCGCTGAGCCGCCCGCACACGAAGGCGAGAAGGAGATACAGCGCCCGGCCCGCACCGGAGCAACGCGTGGCACGATGGCTGCCAACCTGCCGCCCCGATGAGCGGTCAGGACCGTGAAGGAGCGACAATGAACGACTCTCCGGGCTGGGCTACGCCCGGATCTGCACCCTCCGACGGCCAGGAGGCGGGCATCCCCCGGCCTTCTTCTCCCGTCGACGGAAGCGGCCCCGGCGGACAGTGGTCCCCTGCACAGCCGCCTCCGGGGCAGTGGTCCCCACCGAGCGCTCCCGGCAACGGTCCGGGCGGACCCCCGCCCGCCCCGGGCTGGGGCGGCGCACCCCCGCAGGGCCCGGGCCCCGGATGGGGCCGGAAGCCCATGGCGGCGAAGCCCGGAGTCATCCCTCTCCGCCCCCTGGGCGTCGGAGAGATCCTCGACGGCGCCGTGTCCACCATGCGCGCCCACTGGCGCACCGTCCTGGGCATCAGCCTCACCGTCTCCGTCGTCTCCGAGATCGCCGTCATCCTCCTGCAGCGCTACCTCCTGCCGGAACCGAAGTCGGTCGACCCGAACGCCGTCGGGGCCGAGGCCATCCGCCAGGCCGCCGACTCGGCGCAGTCGAGCCTGCTCACCAGCGCCCCGGCCGCGCTCATCTCGATGATCGCCACGCTCTTCATCACCTCCGTGCTCACCGTGGTGATCAGCCGCTCCGTGCTCGGCCGCAAGGCGACGCTCTCCGACGCCTGGACCGAGGCCCGGCCCCGGCTCCTTCCGCTCCTCGGGCTGACGCTGCTGATGAGCCTGATGAGCGCCGCCGTGATGATCGTGGGACTGCTTCCCGGCATGCTGCTGGATGGCGGCGCCGGGCTCGCCCTCGCCTTCGTCGGCTTCATCGGCGCCTGCGTCGTCGTCGTGTGGCTGATGGTCCGCTTCTCGCTCGCCGCACCGGCGCTGATGCTGGAGCGGCAGTCCGTCCTGACCTCACTGCGCCGCTCCGCGAAGCTGGTCAGGGGCACGTGGTGGCGGACGTTCGGCATTCTCGCTCTCACGTACCTGCTGGTCATCGTCGTCGCCCTGATCATCGTGATCCCGTTCGGCATCATCGCCGTGACCGTGGACAGCGACGGCCTGAGCGAGTTCCTCAACAGCAGCTCCACCGACTTCGGCTGGCCCTTCCTCATCATCACGGGCGTCGGTGAAGTGATCATCTCGACGCTCACCTACCCCTTCACCGCAGGAGTGATCGCCCTGCTCTATGTCGACCAGCGCATCCGCCGCGAAGCACTCGACCTCGACCTCGCCCGGGCCGCGGGCGTGCCCGGCTACGACACCCCCAGGAGCTGATGCGGTGACGGGGGCGGGGGGCACCACAACAGCACAGCGGCTCATCCGGGCGGGCGAGGACATACCCGTGGACATCCCACGCGTCCCCGCCCGCGAAGCGGCAGAGGACGAACTGTCCGACCCGATGTACCACGAACACGATCCGAACCTTCTCGAGCGCGCTCTCGACCGCTTCTGGGAATGGGTCGGCGACCTCTTCGACGGCGCCACCGGGTCCGCGCCGGGCGGCCCGCTCGGGCTCGTCGTCATCGCCGTCGTCGTCATCGCTCTGGGAGCGGCCCTCTGGTGGCGGCTCGGCACACCCCAGCGCGCCGTCCGTCCGTCGGACGCCCTGTTCGGCAGCAGCGCCCGCAGCGCTGCCGAGCACCGCACCGCAGCCGAGGCGCACGCGGAGGCGCACCGCTGGACCGAAGCCGTCCAGGAACGCATGCGCGCAGTCGTACGCTCCCTGGAGGACCGGGCCGTACTCGACCCGCGACCGGGCCGCACCGCCGACGAGGCGGCCGCCGACGCGGGCCGGCTCCTACCCGCCCACGCCACCCGGCTCCGCACGGCCGCCCGGGTCTTCGACGACGTCACATACGGGGGCCGTACGGCCGACCGGGCCGCGTACCTGAACCTGTGCACCCTCGACCAGGACCTCGAGGACACCAGACCCCTGCTGACCGCTCCCACGACACCGGGGACAGCCGGATGACCGAGGCCACCACCATCGCCACCACCTCCGCGTCCCGCACACCGCACCAGATCTGGCTCCGGGTCCGGGGCCTGCTCCTCGCCCTCCTCCTTCTCGTCGTCGCGGGCGTCACCTTCGCCGCGCTCCGCTCCGGCGACCAGCACGGCCGACTCGATCCCCGATCCGCGGACCCGTACGGCAGCCGGGCCGTCGCCGAACTCCTCAAGGACCGTGGCGTCTCCGTCAGCGTCGTCACCACGCTCGACGAGGCCACCGAGGCGGCAGGACCCGACACCACCCTCCTCGTCGCCGGCCCCAACGTGCTGACCACGTACCAGCAGCACCTGCTCCGGACGGCGACCGGTGACACCGCAGGCCGCACGGTCCTCGTCGCCTCCGGCCCGCCGTCCGTCGCACGGCTCGCCCCCGGTGTGCGGGCGGTCTCCGCAAGCCGCGTGACCCCGCGCCCGCCGGACTGCGAACTCCCTGCCGCACGCACCTCCGGAACAGTCGACGCGGGCGGCATCCGCTACGCGACGGACGCCGCCGGAGCCACCACCTGCTACCCGGACGACGGGCTTCCCACCCTCCTGGTCCTCCCCGGCAGGGAAGCCGGCGACACCGTCCTGCTCGGCTCCCCCGACATCCTCCACAACAACCGCCTGGACCAAGAGGGAAACGCTTCCCTCGCTCTCCAACTCCTCGGCTCCCGACCGCATCTCGTCTGGTACCTCCCCTCGCTCACTGATCCCTCCGCCAACGAGGGCCATACGGACGACGGCGCTGATGGCGGAAGCGAGGACGGCGAGGACGAGTCGGCCGGCGAAAGCGGGTTCATCGACCTCATCCCCTCCGGCTGGCTCTGGGGAACGCTCCAACTGGCCCTCGCCGCCGTCCTCACGGCCGTCTGGCGTGCTCGACGCCTGGGCCCCCTGGTCACCGAGCGGCTGCCCGTGGCCATCCGGGCCTCCGAGTCCACCGAAGGCAGAGCACGCCTCTACCGCAAGGCGAACGCCCGCGACCGGGCCGCCGACGCACTGCGCTCCGCCACTCGGAACCGCATCGCTCCACTCCTCGGTGTCTCCTCCCGCGACACCGACTCCCCCGAGGTCCTCCTGCCTGCCGTCTCCGCGCGTCTCACCACCACGGACGGCGACCTCCGCACACTGCTCTTCGGCCCGGCCCCCGCCGACGACACCGCACTTGTCCTTCTGACCGACCAACTCGACGCCCTCGAAAGAGAGGTACGCACTTCATGAGCGCCCCGACCCCGGAGCCCAACGAGCCCGCGGCACCCGCAGGGACCCTTGTGGCCCCCGCGATTTCCGACAGCGCCCGCGCATCACTGGAAGCTCTGCGTTCCGAGATCGCCAAGGCCGTGGTCGGCCAGGACCCCGCCGTCACCGGACTCGTGGTCGCGTTGCTCTGCCGAGGCCACGTCCTGCTCGAAGGCGTCCCCGGAGTCGCCAAGACCCTCCTGGTGCGCGCCCTTGCCGCTTCCCTCGAACTGGACACCAAACGCGTACAGTTCACGCCCGACCTGATGCCGAGTGACGTCACGGGCTCACTCGTCTACGACGCCCGCACCGCCGAATTCTCCTTCCAGCCCGGACCGGTGTTCACCAACCTCCTGCTCGCCGACGAGATCAACCGCACCCCTCCCAAGACGCAGTCCTCCCTTCTGGAGGCCATGGAGGAACGCCAGGTCACCGTCGACGGCACCCCCCGTGCGCTGCCCGACCCCTTCCTTGTCGCAGCCACCCAGAACCCCGTCGAATACGAGGGCACCTACCCGCTGCCCGAGGCCCAGTTGGACCGTTTCCTCCTGAAGCTGACCGTGCCCCTGCCGTCGCGTGCCGACGAGATCAACGTCCTGACGCGCCATGCCGACGGATTCAATCCCCGCGACCTCAAGGCTGCAGGCATACGGCCCGTTGCCGGCCCCGCAGATCTGGAAGCCGCCCGCTCCGCCGTCGCCAAGACCACGGTCTCCCCCGAGATCGCCGCCTATGTCGTGGATATCTGTCGTGCCACTCGCGAATCCCCCTCGCTCACGCTCGGCGCCTCCCCCCGAGGAGCCACCGCGCTGCTCTCCACAGCGCGCGCCTGGGCTTGGCTCACCGGCCGGGACTACGTCATCCCTGACGATGTGAAAGCCCTGGCCCTCCCCACACTGCGTCATCGCATCCAGCTGCGGCCGGAAGCGGAAATGGAAGGAGTCACCGCCGACTCCGTCATCACCGCCGTCCTCGCCCACGTCCCCGTCCCCCGATGAGGCGGTGACCATGGCCCTCACCGGACGAACCGCATTGCTGGCCGCCTTGGGGTCACTCCCCGTAGGCATCCTCGCCCCGAGCTGGACAGGCATGCTCGCGGTCAACGCCCCCCTCACATTGGCAATTCTGTGCGACTACGCCCTGGCCGCGCCAGTGCGTACGCTGCAGTTCACCCGATCCGGTGATACATCCGTTCGACTCGGTGACGACGCAGAAGTACAACTCACCGTAACCAATCCCTCGAGTCGCCGCCTTCGCGCGCACCTCCGCGACGCCTGGCCACCCAGCACCTGGAGCAGCGAAGCCGAACAGGCCTCATCCCGGCACGCGTTCACCGTTCCCGCCGGCGAGAGGCGTCGTCTGACCACGTTCCTCCGTCCTTCCCGTCGCGGCGACCGCCGGGCAGAGCACATCACTGTCCGCTCCTTCGGGCCACTGGGACTGGCAGCCCGTCAAGGCAATCACCACGTCCCGTGGACGGTCCGAGTACTGCCTCCCTTCACCAGCCGACGGCACCTGCCTTCGCGGCTCGCCAGGCTCCGCGAACTCGACGGCCGCACCAGCGTGCTCACCCGGGGCCAGGGCACCGAGTTCGACAGCCTCCGTGCATACGTGCCGGGAGACGACACCCGGTCCATCGACTGGCGGGCCACCGCACGCCAGTCCGCTGTCGCCGTGCGCACCTGGCGCCCCGAGCGAGACCGGCACATCCTGATCGTCCTCGACACCGGTCGCACGTCAGCAGGACGGGTGGGCGACGTGCCCCGTCTCGATGCGGCCATGGACGCGACGCTGCTCCTCACGGCCCTGGCCACACGTGCGGGCGACCGAGTGAACCTCCTCGCCTACGACCGGCAGATCCGCGCCCAGGTCCTGGGCCGGGCGGGCGGCGACGTCCTGTCGGCGATCGTCAACGCCATGGTCCCCCTGGAACCCGAGCTCGTGGAGACGGACGCCCGTGGCCTGAGCACCGCCGCGCTGGCGAGTGCCCCTCGGCGCTCCCTGATCGTCCTGCTGACGAGCCTGGACTCCGCGCCTATCGAGGAGGGCCTGCTCCCGGTGCTCCCTCAGCTCACCCAGCGCCACACGGTCCTGGTGGCAGCCGTCGCGGATCCCCGTATCGAAGCGATGGCCCGCGCCAGGGGCACGGTGGACGCGGTGTACGACGCCGCCGCCGGAACCCGTACTCAGGCTCAGCGCCGCAGGACCGCGGACCAGCTCCGCCGTCATGGCGTCGTGGTCGTCGATGCCACTCCGGATGCGCTCGCACCGGCGCTGGCTGACGCCTACCTCGCGCTCAAGGCCGCCGGCCGACTTTAGTGCAGTGCCCGTGCGGAACCGCGGCTCCGAAAGGGGTCGTGAACGGGTTCAGAATGCAGAAAAGCCCCGTGCCACAAGGGCACGGGGCTTTCCCGGAATAATTGTTCGGCGGCGTCCTACTCTCCCACAGGGTCCCCCCTGCAGTACCAT
>NZ_JBEXDB010000022.1:0-116796 GCF_040605575.1 Streptomyces sp. NPDC005566
GACCAGTCGTTCCCGTGGGGCCAACAGACTCGCTCGAAGCCATGTGGCAAATCCGCGTGAACCGGACAGCACGCGACTACGCCGAAGCCTTGGGTCCCCAGTAGATGCGCCTCTCCGACGCTGTAGGGCTGGCCGGCGGGGAGGCTCGCCCCGAATTGCTTGCGGAGGTACTGACCCGCGCCGGAAGTCTTGCCGTGCAGCGGAGCCTCGACGTCCTTCGGTTCGACGCAGAGGCGACGAGCCCGGACGGCCGCCCCGCTTCCGTCGTGGTGGTCAACAGCAATTCGATGGTCTGCCGGGCGAGGCGACTGGACGGCGGGGACTCCGTCGTCGTCATTCCCCTCGGCATCCTGGCCCGGGCCAGGGCTCTGGCGCGACGGCTCCTCCATCTTCTGTCGCGCTCCTCCGTCACAGACGTCGTCATCGGCAACGTGATCGACCGGCGACCGGATTGGGAGCTTGCCCCAGGCCTCGTACCACTGTTCGGGGAGCAGACCGACCAGGACGGTGAGCAGTGCTGGTCGGCGCTGAAGGCCTTCGATGCCGAGAGTCCTGAGGACGAGACCCGGGACTCGATCGCCGACGACATCATGGAACTGTCGCTGCATTACCTGGTCGGCCACGAGTTGGCACATCTCTACGGTCGGCACGACAGGCTGCTGGCTCTGGCTCTGGCTCTGGCTCAGGCCGGCGACCGGCTCGTCCCGCCGGATCTGAGCCTCTCGGATCTGCGGCGCGGCTTGGAAGTCCACGCCGATCTCATGGCCGCCATGACCGTCGCTCACCGGCTCTTGCCGTTCGTGATGCATTCCGACGAGCGAGGGACCCTCATTGCCAGGCAGTTCTTCGCCGTCGCCATGCTTTTCGGCATGTACGACACGCATCGGAAGTCACTGACGGCGTACGAGCACGGCCGCTACCCGCATCCCGTCATCCGGTTCGAGCTGACGCACTGTGTGACGCTGGACGTGGTCGGAAAGGTGGCGCCGGAATTTCTGGAGACGGCCAGGAAGAACGCCCTGGCGGGCTGGGCGGAGTCGGACAGGGGCATGAGCGCCATGGAGATCGACTGCGTTCGGGGGCACTTCGGGTGGCCTTCGCAGGGCGATACCACGCGGTTCGTGCCGGTGACCACGCTCAAGTACGGAAGCACATCGAGGGTCCTGCCGGCGTATATGGATCTGGAATACCGCCTGGGTCGGCAGGTCGCGTCCATGCTGGAAGAGCTGGAGTAGTGGCCACTGTTGAGCATCGTGAGTTGCAGGACTGACTCAGGCTGCGCGAAATGGCTGGCCCGAAAGGCGCCCCGACCCCGCTGCATGCCGTCACGAGCCCCGTTAGTATCACCAAGTGGCAGGCGTTGCCCGCCACTTCGGACGGGGGTCCTCGAAGATGGTCACAGTTCTCTTCGTACACGGTACGGGCGTGCGCGAGCCGTCCTACAGCCAGGCGCTGGAGGGGATTCGGAACGGCCTGGCCCGCGTCCGCTCCGACGTTTGTGTCGAACCCTGCGACTGGGGCTCCTCACTCGGGTCGTACCTGAGGGCGGGCGGAGTATCGATACCCGGATACCCGGAGTACCTGGCAGCGACGGCCGAGGAGGCGGGAGCCGGAACAGCGGAATCCGGAGTGGTGGCAACCGGGCCCTCCCCGCTCTCCGCCGACGGCTTCGAGGGCGGCAGCGAAACGGACGAGGCCCGGCTGCGCTGGGCGATGCTGTACGCCGACCCGTTCGCCGAGCTCGGCGTGTACGCCATGTCCGGGAAACCGTCCGGTTCCGGGTCCCCGGCCCTTTTCACCCCGGGTGTGATCTCCACCGGCGACCATCTCCTGGGAGTGCTGTCCCGACTGGATGCGTCCGAGGCGGTGAGTGAGGCGTGGGGATCCTTCGTGTCCGGCCCTTCGGTCACCGAAGGGGTCGCCGCTCTGCTGGCCGCCCAGGAACTGCGCCAGGCCGTGGTTGTCGCGCCCGCCGGGGGTGACGCCCTTCCCCGGCTGACCGCCCGTGCTCTGACCGCCTGGGCGATGGCGCAGTCGTCCAGGGAGGCAGGCACGTTCCCGGTCCCGGAGCGGGATGACCTCGTGGACCTCCTCACGAACGAACTCGGCGGCGACGCCAAGGGGCTGAACGACGCCCTCGTCTCCGCCCTCGGATACTCGGCACGGCTCTTCGAGCGTTCGTTCGGCTCTCGGATGCTGGTGGCCCGGCGAGCGCGGCTCAGCGATCGCTCGGTGGGCTTCTTCGGAGACGTACTCAGCTATCTGACACGTGGCCAAGCAGTACGTGACCACGTGGCCGACACGATCCGGGCCCTTCCCGACCGGGGGCCCGTGGTCCTGCTCGGGCACAGCCTGGGCGGGATCATCGCCTTCGACCTGCTGGCGGCCCAGGCATCGGACCCCGTCGCGGACATGCTGGTGACAGTGGGTTCGCAAGCGCCCCTGCTGTACGAACTGGACGCGCTGCCGTCCCTTCCCTACGGCACCGGACTGCCCGGCGCGTTCCCCCGCTGGCTCAACGTCCACGACCGCCGCGACCTGCTTTCCTACGTCGCGGCCGAAGCCTTCGGGAACGACCCGCGCATCACGGATGTGGCGGTGGACAACCGCCAGCCGGTCTCCGCGGCCCACAGCTCCTACTGGGCCAACACGGAGCTCTACCGGGTCCTGGCCGAGGCACTTCCCGGCTGATCGGGGAGCCCTTACCCTGGGCCCCCACCTCGACTCGGACACACGTCACGGTGCAAGAGAGGACGCGCGTGGCCACGGGAGGATTCGATGCCGTACAACACCGCGTCCTGCGCGCGGTGATCAAAGCGCTGGAGGACCCGGCGGGGCGGCTCATCAACGACAGCAGCCGGGACCTGTGGCGTCAGATGATCCACCAGCACATTCCCGGCCTGACGCCTGCGAGCTTCACCGTGACACGTCAGGAATTCGTCAGCATCGTGTACAGCTGCGCCGCGTTGGACGACGGCATGGACCTCCTGGTCGAGGCCACGTGCCTGGTCACGCCCGCACTGGAGCCGGCGCTGCTCCTGTTGCTGTCGCAGTGGAAGGCGCGGCTGGCGTTCCCGGGTCCCGACTGGGAGCCGCTGCGCCGCGTGCTGGATGTTCCGGTGGCCGATTTCGGTGCCCTGGTGGAACGGGCCACCGACGGGCTGGCGCGCCTGCCCGAGAACTGCGCCACGCCCTGGGAGGCGTTCCTCCATCTGGCCGACCAGAACGGGCGCCCCGGCGAGCTGATGCCCGCCATGGCCTTCCTGGAACACCTGTCCCTCCTTCCCGAAATGGCCGCGGCAGTGGGTGAGTTGCGGACATGGAACGACCACTTCGCCGACGTGTGGAACTTGTCTGCGTCGCTGGTCGCGCTGCGGGCCGACCTCAGGGACGGCCCCGACCCCCGCACCACCGGTTCCGATGACGTCCCGCACGCCGGCCGGGGTGGCCCGGCCAGGCCGCTGATCAGGATCTACGTCAAGGTGGAGCCGGACCGTACGCCCCACAGCGGAGCGGGCAGGCGGCGGATGAGCAGGGCACAGCGCTACTACGTCTCCGCCTGCGTCAGATATCCGGACTCGAACGCTCTCCAGCGAGATCCCCACACCGAGCCGCTGGAATCAGTGACCAGGTCGCAACTACCGTACGAATTAGCTAAGTTACTCACTCACATGACGCAGTTGCGCCACTCCCGTGCGGACAACGCCGCCTTGGAGATCTTCCTGCCGGCGGAGCTGCTCACCGAGCCCGTGGAGTGGTGGGACCGTGATCCCACGCTGGGATTTCCCAACGCTCTGCTGAGCCGATACCGGGAGATCATGCTGCACAGCCTGGAGCGCGTACAGCGTCCCACCTTCCACAACGCGTGGCGCGCCCGCTGGGCGCACTGGCGGACCGGCGACGGCCGGGGCCAGCTGTACGAGTGCGCTCCCGAAGGGCTGACGGATGCCGAGCACCTCGCCCTGCTCGACGCGAAGATCGGGCGTGACGACGACGTGGTCGGCATGGTGCTCAGCAGGCCGCCGCACCGCGAGAGTGAACTGGGCCTGCGCGAGCTGAGTCTCGCCCTGGACCTCGGAGTGCCCATAGTCGTCTACCACCGGGCGGATCCCGCGTCAGCGGTGTTCCGGAGCATTATTCGTGAAAGCTTGGCCAATGAGGGGCTGGCACACCTTCCCGAGAGTGCGCAACAGTGGAAGTCCGACGTTGCCGTCCGCGCCACGGTCGCAGGCGAGTCAAGTGCTGTACGGGAGCGAGACGTTGACGCGATCCGTTCGATGAGCATGATCTGGGACGACCCCGAGCATCTTCTTGAGGGCGGGCAGAACGCTCCTGCCACCTTTGTAGGGGGGACCGAGTGAACGCGGCGGACAACGACGGCCGGCTCTACCGGGGCACCGGAGACCCGTTACCCGACGAGGCGTACGAGCAACGCACCTGGCCCGAAGGGCCGCCCTGGCGCACCTTCCGCAGCGCGGCGACCATGCCCCAGCCACCGGACGACGACGAGGCCGACCGCCGGCTCGGACCGCCAGGACGCCGGCGCGTCCCTCGCGCCGAGGAACTCCGCCTGGTCAACGCCGCGCTCCTGCTCCGGAGGCCCCTCTTGGTCACCGGCCGGCCAGGAGTGGGAAAATCGGGCCTCGCCTACCGGATCGCCCGGGAGTTACGCCTCGGCCGGGTGTTGCACTGGCCCGTCACCAGCCGGACGACACTGACCTCCGGTCTGTACGAGTACGACGCCATCGGACGCGCGCAGGCCACCCAGGACGCCGCCGAAGGCACCGGACGGCCCAGCATCGGGAACTACGTCCAGCTGGGGCCGCTGGGCACGGGCATGCTCCCCTACCGGCTGCCGCGCGTGGTCCTCATCGACGAGATCGACAAGTGCGACGGCGATCTGCCCAATGACCTGCTGACCCTGTTCGAGGACGCCTGGTTCGAAGTGCCACCCCTCGTACGGGTGAAACAGACGGAAGCATCCACAACCGTCCATACGGCTGATCCCGGTCACAGCGCGGTGGTCGAGAACGGAGTGGTCAGGGCTCACGTCTTCCCCGTCGTCGTCATGACATCGAATGGTGAACGCGATTTCCCCGAAGCGTTTATGCGGCGCTGTCTGCGGCTCGACATTCCTGACCCCGACGCGGAGACGCTGGGAGAACTCGTCTCCGGACATTTCGGAGATCTCCTCGGCGACCGTCAGGACGCGCTGATCCGTGACTTTCTCCGACGGAGCTCCCGGATGGGCGGGCTGGCTGCCGATCAGCTGCTGAATGCCGCGCATTTGGCGACGTCGGGCCTCTACCGGCAGGACGGAAGCGACGCCGACGAGTGGCAATCGGTCCTCGCCGCCATTTGGCACCCACTGGGCGGTGAAGGGGCGGATTCGGGGTGACCGGGGAAACGTCGAGGGCCGGAGGCACCGGTGCGCAGCACCGTCGCGACGGCCCGATGAGCCCGCCTGACGGCGAACCGCTGCCTCTCACCGGTCTGTACCCGTGGGAAGTGGCCGACTCGTTATGGCTGGCGGCAAACCATCCTGGACTGGCCACCGACGAGGACCCGGCGGGCACCGGCCGTGAGGACGCCGAGCCGTCGGAGCCTGCTCCCGCACAGCAGGACGACGACCGGGTGGCCGAGCCGGAGCAGCCGGACAGGAGCGAGGAGCCGCAGCCGGAACAGCAGCGGCCTTTGGTACCCGAACCGCTGCCGCCTGCCCCACGGGAGGACGCACCGCCGCCCGTCGTCGGGCCAGGCACGGAGGACACCCTCGCGGCGACGGCCGAACTGCCCGCGGTCCCACAGTTGCGGACCGTCGTCGGCCCCGGCGCAGCCGACCGCCCCCCGCGCGACCGCTTGAGCCTCGGTCGTGCGCTGCGTCCGCTGCGCTCCTTCGTCGCGTCCGCCCACTCCGACGTCCTGGACGAGTCTGCGACGGCGGAACGGATCGCGGCGGCCCCGCATCTGCCACCGGTGCTCACGCCCGAGCCGGAGCGCCGACGGAGTGCGGTGCTGGTGGTCGACATGGCCCCGCACATGACCCTGTGGCGGCCGGCGGTGAAGCACTTCCGGACGATGCTGAGCCGGTACGGCGGGATGCGCGACGTGAAGGTGATGACGCTCGACACCGCTGATGCCGCGCGTGTGGTGCTGCGCGGCCACGGACAGGCGGCGCACCCGCAGCCGCCGCGAAGCCTCGTCGACCCGACGGCGCGGCAGATCGTCTTCCTGGTGACGGACGGCGTCGCGCCGGCCTGGCGTTCCGGAGCCGCGCAGCGACTGGCCGCTCTCTGGGGGAAGTTCCAGCCCGTGGTGGTGCTCCAGCTCCTGCCGCAGCGCCTGTGGCCCAGCACAGGACTCTTTCCGGTACGGGTGAGACTCCGTGCCCAAGGGCCGTGGTCGGCCAACGCACAGGTCCACTGGGAGCCCGCCGAGCCGCTTGCCGCGTCGCTCCCACGCGATCCCTCCGATCAGGTCGTCCTCGTTCCGGTCCTGGAACTGGGCGCCGAGTGGCTCGGTCCGTGGGCCCGGTTCGTCGCGGGAACCACGCCGCGCTGGGCGGACATGGCGGCGATCCTCACCAGTACCCGGCCGCTGCAGTCACCCGCGCCGTCACCCGTTCAGGGGCTGACCGCCGCCGAATTGGTTGCGCGGTTCCGCACGAGGGCTTCGGCGGAGGCGTTCGCGCTGGCCACGCGCCTGGCCGCGGTACAGCTGGACCTGGAAACCATGTCCGAGGTGAAGCGGCAGGTCATGCCGCGCGCTTCGCGAGCGCATCTGGCGGAACTGCTGATCAGCCCCTTGGTCGATCCGCTTCCGGGGTGCGACGGGGAATCCTACGTATTCGTCGACGGCGCCCGCGAGGAACTACTCGCTGCGGGCAGCAGGACGGCCACGGAAAGAGCACTGAAAAAGGCGGCTGAGTTTCTCGCCCCGCGCAATGAAGCGGCGCGTGAGTTCCTCGGCTACTTACATGGTTCCGAAGAGTCGCCGCACCATGAGGAAGCCCTCACGACAGTCGAGTCGACGACGGAGAACCTTCGCTTCCGGCAGGCCGAACATGCGGCGCTGCAGGCGATTTCCGGAAATCATCTCCACCGCGCCCGGCGCCTCGGCGAGCACATCGGGGCCGGCCCCCCGGACGCTGCGAACACGCCCGGGTCCGAAGCCGGACACAACCCTTCGCGGCCTTCTCCCGATGAGACACTCCCCGACGACACCGACAGTACGATCCCCGCCCCTGGAGGCCCACAAGTGAGTACGGTCCGCCCCTCGGTAGAAAGCCCGGCCCCGGCACCCCCGGCACCCCCGGCCGGAGGCGGTGCGCGACCGCCCATGCCCGCCGTCTGGGGCAACATGCCGCCGAGGAACCTCGTATTCACCGGACGCGAAGAATTGCTCATCAACCTGGAACGCGGTCTGCAGGACGGCCCGACCGCGGTACTCCCGCATGCACTGCACGGAATGGGCGGTGTAGGGAAGTCGCAACTCGCGCTCGAATACGTATACCGGCATGCCGCCGAATACGAAGTTGTCTGCTGGATTCCTGCGGAACGGCCCACACAGATTCAGCAGGCTTTTGTCGAACTGGCCCGGCGGCTCCACCTACCGGTGAGCAGTGAGGCGATTACCGCGGTGCCGGCGGTCCTGGAGGCGCTGCGCATCGGAAATCCGTACGGTAAATGGCTTCTGGTGTTCGATAATGCGGAAAGTCCGGCAGCGGTGCAGGAATACTTCCCGAGCACGCCTGCGGGCGGACCGGTAGGCTCCGTAATCGTGACATCGCGTAATCCCCAGTGGAACACCTTGGCCCACCCGTTGGAAGTCGATGTGTTCGAGCGGGAAGAAAGCATCCAGCTGCTCCGGCGGCGCAACCCCGATCTGTCCACCGCGGACGCGGACATGCTCGCCGAGGTCCTCGGCGACCTGCCGCTCGCAGTGGAGCAGGCATCGGCGTGGCGCGCCGAGACCGGCATGCCTCCGGCCGAGTATCTGAGGGTGTTCGAAGAGAAGAGCGCTGAGCTGATGGCGGTGTCCCCGCCGACCCAGTACGAGAAGACCGTCGCCACCGCGTGGAACGTCTCCCTCGACCACGTCGAAGGGAAGAACGCCGGGGCCATCCAGCTCCTGGAACTCTGCGCCTATTTCGCGCCGGAACCAGTCTCCAGGCAGTTCTTCGCCAACGCGGTCTCCGAGCCGATCGCCCCGGAGCTGGACCGGATCTTCACCGACCCGATCCGGCTCAGCCGGGCCATCCGGGAGATCAGCCGCTACTCCCTGGCGAAGATCGACCACCGCACCAACTCGATCCAGATGCACCGGCTGGTCCAGGCGGTGCTCGAAGCGCGCATGGCCGAGGAGCAACGCCGTACGTTCCGGCACGGAGCGCACCTGCTCCTCGCGGCGAACGCGCCCAGCGACCCGCGCGCCCCGCAGAACTGGACGCGTTTCGGTGAGCTCTACCCGCATGTCATCGCCTCCCGGGCGTCGCTTTCGCCCCACCGCAATGTGCGCCAGATGGTCTACAACGTCGCGGAGTACCTCTTCTACTGGGGTGATCACGAGGCGGCGCTGGACTTCTCCAGCGAGACGTACGAGAACTGGTGCCGGCTCTTCGGCGAGGACGACCAGCAGACGTTGATCCTCGGCCGGCATGTGCGCTTCATCATGTGGACGATGGGCCGCTATCCGCAGGCCGCCGCCCTGGGCGAGCGCATGCTTGCGACACTGGAGGGGGCCGGCCCGGATCTGGAGGAGGAGTACCTGCGCGTCAAGGGTCAGGTGTCCGGCGACCGCCGAGCGCGCGGGGACTTCCGGGGTGCGCTGGAGTTCGACGAGGAGGTCTACGCGCGGGCCGTCAGGTCGTACGGCGACGAGGACCCCGAGACCCTGCTCCACGCGCACAACCTCGCGGTGACCCGGCGCGGTAACGGCCTCTTCCGCGAAGCGCGGGACCTGGACGAGGCGAGCTGGCGCACCAAGGTGCAGATGTTCGGCGCGGACGCGCCCACCACTCTCAACTCGGAGGTCTCACTCACCCTGGACAAGCAGGAACTGGGCGAGTACGCCGCGTCGGAGAAGGCCTGCGAGGACGCGGTCGATACGTTCCGCAGCACGTTCGGCGAATTCCACCCGTCCGCACTGCGGGCGGTGGCGAGGCTCGGGGTGGCGCAGCGCAAGGCGGGCCACCACGAGGCTGCCCAGGCCAGCACCGAGATGGCCCGGACCGCGCTCATCGACCGGTACGGCGAGCGCAGTCCCGACGGTCTGCAGGCCTCGCTCAACCTCTCCATCGACCTGCGGCAGAACGGGAAGCTCCAGGAAGCACTGAAGCTGGGGGAGCGGACCCGGGCGCTGTACGCGGAGGTATTCGGCAAGGACCATCCGCACACCGTCGCGGCCGATGCCAATCTGGCCGTCACGCTGCGGCTCCTCGACCGGGTCGACGAGGCGCGGAAGCTGAACGAGTCGGCGCTGGCCCGTTTCCGGGCACCGCTCGGCGACACACACCCGCACACGTTGATCTGCGCGATCAACCTGGCCAACGACCTCTTCGCCCAGGGAGACGCCGCCGCCGCTCTGGAACTCGACCGGAAGACGACGGCGGGCCTGATCGAGAAGTTCGGCGAATCCCACCCCACCGTGCTGGTGCTGCGTGGCAACACCGCGTCGGACCTGAGGGCACTGGGCCGCACCGGGGAGGCCGAGGAACTGCACCGGAGTGCTGTGGACGCGATCAACGAGCAGTTGGGACCGGATCACCGGGCCAGCGCCGACACGCTCGCCTGGCGCCGGGCCAACTGCGACGTCGACCCCATGCCGATCTAACGGACGTCGACCTGGCAGATGCCGGGCGGGCCGGTATCGCCCTGGCCGAGCCAACCGGCCAGGGCGATCGGGTCCGGCGTCCGCCGTGACATGAGCCGGGCGGCGCCGTGAACGGCCGCGACCACTTCGGGCACCGCCGTCAGGGCCCTGACGGCCTCCGGAGCGCGGCCGAGGTCCGTCAGGGCCAGCCCCAGGCCCGTCCATGCTGCGGGGCCGGCGGATGCGCTCCGGATGTCCTGTACGTAGAGGTGCCGCGCGGCGCCGAACTCGGCGCAGGCCCAGAGGACATCGGCCGGCCGGGCCCCGGCGACCCCGGGCACGTGGTCCGCCTGGCTGCCGCGCATCTTGTCGAGTGCGACCGGGTCGGCGAGGCCGACGCGCACCAGCATGGCGCGGGCGTCGAGGTGCCGCGCCCCGGATTCCCGGATTTCCGGGTGCGGACGCGGTGGCAGCTCGGGCGGTCGCTTCCGGCCCGCACACCAGGCGGCCGCCAGCCGCCCCACGTCGTCGGGATGGGGCCGCACATGGGCCAGCCTCCACGTCGCCCGGTGATCGGCGGCCATCCGGCGGGCCATCGTCACCTCGGGGCCCTCACCGGTCCGGTCGTGCAGGTGGAGGACGGCCCCGAGCAGGTCCTGCAAGGCGTCTCGTCCCAGCGCGGTCAGCGTCGGGTCGGTGGCCAGGTCCGGCACGGCATCGGCCAGCTGGCCCAGCCACAGGGCACTTTCGAAGCGGGCGAGGCCACTGACGGGTCCGGTGAGCTGGACGGCGCAGGCACTCCAGAAGCGTGCCACCGCTGTGAAGGCGTAGGCGCCCTGCAGCATTCCCCCGAGCGGTCGGGCGTCGTCGCGCCAGGGCGAGTAGTAGAGCCGCTGCGGCTCGCCCTGGGGCGCGGGCTCGTGGAGCGGGTACAGATGCATCAGCGCGCTGAGCTTGCTGTGCTGGAGTTCGTGCACCAGCGTGGCGGCGCAGAGATGCGCCGTGTCCGGCATGGACGATGCCAGTCCGCCGACGCCGTGACCGCTGCTGACGCTGCGTACCCGGAACCGTTCGTGGGCCGGCATCGGCTGGAGGGAGCGCAGTAACCCGACGGCCGCGTCGGCCGTAGCAGGATCCATGGTGGTCAACAGCCCGTACGCGTCCTGCAGCAGTCTGCTCCAGGAGTCGTACGCGCTCTGCGTCAACCGCTCGGCCGCACCCTCCGGCAGGGGGGCGAGCCGGTGGTGGCCGAGGTCGTCCAGCGTGATCCGGCGGAAAGCACCTGCGCCGAGAGCCGGCCTACGCTGGGGCAGCCAGCCGCGCGCCGGGCGCTCCGGGCCGGAGGGCAGACGGAGATGGCCGTAAGCGCCCATGAGGGTGAGCCGGCCGCACACCGACCGCACCTCTGCCACGGTCCAGGTGTTCGGCTGCCGGTGCACCGAGGGCAGCCGCGCCAGTCCCATCGTGGGCAGCCAGACGCTCTCCCGGAGGGCCGGCACGGGAAAGCTGAAGGTGAGGCCCGCCCGTGCCGCGGCCACGGCGGCCAGGGTGTGCAGATGCCCTGTCTCTGCCCACAGAGGGGTCTCGGCACGGCCGGCGGTGCGCAGCCGGGTCAGGAGCCGGGTCAGCCACAGCCCGGTTTCCGGAAGGAGGAGCAATTCCTCGACCACTGCCGGATTTTGGCGCTGTGCCGCGGCGAGCAGGTCCCATGCGCGCTGGGCGGAAGGGAGCCGGCCGGTCACCCCGGCCAGAGGGCTGAGAGCGTCCATCAGCAGATCGAACAACAGCAGGCGGTGGCTGTACTCGGCTCGCGACAGCGCGGCGAGCGTAGCGGGACTGCCGTCGGCGCGCGCGAGTTCGCGGAACTGCTGAGGTGTCAGTGAATGCCGCGACTCCGCTTCGTGCAGTGAGTCAGGGCACATACGCTCCCTCTGCCTTGGCACCGGATCGGACGGACCGGGGATGTCAGGCGGTCCAGCTGTTCTCCCCGCCGGGGGACACGCTTCTGGCCGACCGCCCGACTTCTTCCAGCAGCCGCTTCTTGGCGGCCGCTCTGTCGTCGTTCGATCCAGCGCGCAACGCCTCCAGGGACGTGCCGGTGAGATCAGGCAGATCCGATATGGCGGCGCTTTTCGGCTTTACCACTGCCGTGAGACCTCCCCCGAGTCAGTGCGATGCGATGTTCGGCCCGCACTTACATGATGTCCTATGCATGCGCTGCTGGAAACATGCTCAACCGGTCAAGCCTGCGCCGGCACGGGCCTGAAGTGGCTGAATCACGAAGCGTCAATTCGCTTCGAGATGGGGCGGAGTAAACCACTCCGGATAACTCCGGAAGACCTCCAGGAGATCGTCGAGCGCAGTCGTACCAGGATCGACCAGGGACACCGCCGACCACAAGTGCGTCAGTCCGTCACCAAATGCCAGACAGGTTTCGACGAGATCCAGGATCTCCAGGAGCATTACCCCTGATCTGCTGACACTTCCCGCTATCTCAGCAGGAAGCAAGTCGATGACCTGACTGCGTGACTCCGGCTGCCGCATCACTCCCACCGCGGCCAGTGCGTCGCGCAGACGGCGTTTGTCGGACAGTTCGAGTCTCTGCGCCGGAATCTTCCGCCGCACGGCATTCCGCCCGGCGGTCCGCCCGGCCTCCCCGTCCCCTTCGAACCAGAGAGAGGTGGTGGTACCGAACCGGCCGCGCAGCGCCTCGGCCAGTGGCCGCGGGGTCCGCCGCCAGTCGGGGTGCTCGCGCAGCATCCGCAGGGCCTCGGCACTGAACACACCCGAGCGCAGCCCATTGCGCGTCGCCTCACCCGGACCACAGGCGAACAGCACGTACTGGTCTGCCTGCTGACGTGGTGTCGAACGCGGTACGGGGTCCGGCCGCAGGGACCCGGCCGTCGTCGCCGGGTCGGCGTACGTCTGGCAGGCGTCGAACAGCCAGAGCTGGCGCGGATGTCCCGGCGCGCCGTCCGACCGGTACATGGCCAGCACCGCTTCGACGTCCAGGCCGCGCAGGTCCTGGTGGACCGCATCGGCGAAAAGCAGTCGTCGGCTGCGGTCGGCGTCGATGAGGCCGTGCCCGGACCAGGCGACGAACAGCCAGTCGGTCCGCTCCTCCGCCAGTTCCCGGGTCAGCACCTGGTGCACGGTGTTCCGGTCGGCCGGGCGGTACGGCAGACCGAAGCCGTCGGCGAGTTCGCGGTTGCGCTCGAGTGGAGAGAGCAGCAGGGTCAGCGACTCGTCCCTCACCCCGAGCTCCCGCAGCCAGCCCGCGTACCCCAGCGCGTCGTGCACCGGCCCGTCGAGGTCCCAGGCCGACCCCGCCTCGTACGACTCCACCCCGACCACGAGCGCCCGCATCCATGTCTCCCGTCGCCGCACCCAGAGCCATTGTGGGCCAACAGCGGCAGCCGGGGCGCCAGTCGGGACATGGTTCGCGAAGTAGGCCTCCCGTAAGGGCAGTTCCGCCGACCGTTTCCGCGACGTCGTAGCCGTGGCAGGCGAACGGCTGCCGCGGCGCGTTCCTCAGACGGGCGCGGGCGTCCTGCCCAGCAGAGCGCTGATGTCCACCGTGTCGTCCGCGGGCGGTGTGGCCGTGGGTACCGGCTTGTCGAAGCCGGAGAAGTCCACGGCCGCGTCCTCCCCACCGTCCTGCACGGTGATCCTTACCGGGTAGGGCCTGCCCTCGGAGGCCACGTACAACGTCAGTTCCCGGTCGTCCCCGGTCCTCGTGACGGGGACGGCCCGTACGCCGTCGACGGTCGTGACCGTGCCCTTGGTGAGCGTCCCCCCGGGCGCATCGGCGTTGTCGGAGAGGAGCTCGTGGAACGTGTCGAGATCGCAGACCTGCACCATGGGGCGCAGTCTCGAGTCCGAGGCCTCGCCCTTCATGTACCGCCCGGCCAGAATCGCATCGAAGGTCGTGCCTCCGACCGGGACCTGGTTCTTCCAGAAGTTCGAATCCGGCTTCAGCCAGACCATGTCGTCACGCTTGACGATCTCGACCGAGCCCTCGTCCTCGCCCAGGTCGATACCGCCCACGCAGTTGCCGTCCCGGTCCAGGGTGAGGTCGACCGTCATGGGGGAGCGCCCCTCGCCCAGATCGCCCTCCGAGTGCAGGTGCAGCGACCGGATGTCGAGCAGGGCGTCACGGGAGCGGTCGGCGATCTCACGGGCGGGGAGCGACTCGATGTCGTCGTCCGCGTGGGCCACCGCGCCACTCGTCACGGTGAGTACGGCCACCGCCGCGCAGGCGACCGCACGGGCGGTGATGCGCTGTCCGGTCACGGCGCCTCCTCGGATTCAGCCTTGTCCAGGCCTCTTTCGAGCGTGCGTTCCCCCGAAGCGAGCGTACGCCGGAGATTCTTCGCCCGCGCGGCAGAAAGGTGCACGGAGTGTGAGGTTCGGCGCTGTTTTCGGTTACGGAACGTGGGGGAGAGCTGCCGTGAAGAGCAAAGGATCAAAGGGGAGACATGAAGAAACTGTCCAGGTGGAACGCCGTTCGCACCCTGGTGCGCGGTACGGCCGTCACGGGCCTGACCGTGGCGCTCGCCGTGCCGGTGACCGCGGCGGTCGCCGTCGCGCCGGCCGCGGTGCCGCCCGGCCTGTCCTGCGACACCGGGAAGCACGCGATCGACGACTACACGGGGTACGCGCTCTGCCGGAACGACGGATCGGCGCCGCAGACCTTCTGGGTCCATCTGGTCTGCGGCTGGTCCCCGGACGTGGACGGTGAGCACGTCACGCTGAACCCGGGCCAGTCCGGACAGTCGACCGCCCACTGCGCCGGACTCGGTTCGGGGATCGGCGAGATCCATGTGAGGCCGTAGGCCTTCGGACTGTCTGCGCCGCGCGCGGCGCAGACAGTCCTTCCGGCAAGCATGCTTGAGCGGACCCCGCCCCCTCGTTACTCTCCAGTAGGACCGCTCGGGCGGCCCCGGGGCGTACCTCGGGGACCGTGCTCCGACGGCAGCGAGGAGGCGGCAGCGATGTCTTCGGCAGACCCCGCGGAGCGGACCGGACCGAGCAGGCCGGACGACCCGGCCGAACCGTACGGACTCGTCGGCAGCGCACAGGGCCTCGCCGCCGGCCGCACGACGTCCCAGGAGCTCGTCGCCGCCGCGCTCGCGCGCATCGAGGCGAGCCGCGACACCCTCAACGCCTTCCGTAACCTGCGGACCGAAGCCGCACTCGCCGAGGCCGCCGAAGCCGATCTGAGGCTCGCGGCCGGCGAACGGCTGCCCCTGCTCGGGGTGCCGGTCGCCGTCAAGGACGACACCCACGTCGCCGGCATGCCCACCCACTTCGGCTGCGCGGGCGACCTGCCGCCGGTCACCGCCGACAGCGAGGTGGTTCGCCGGCTGCGTGCGGCCGGAGCCGTCATCGTCGGCAAGACGAACTCCTGCGAGCTGGGCCAGTGGGCCTTCACCGAGGGGCCCGCCTTCGGCGTCACCCGCAACCCGTGGAACACCGCCCACACGCCCGGTGGTTCGTCCGGCGGCTCCGCGGCGGCCGTCGCCGCGGGACTCGTCCCGGCGGCACTCGGTTCGGACGGCGCCGGATCCATCCGCATCCCCGCCGCCTGGACCCACCTCGTCGGCATCAAGCCGCAGCGCGGCCGTATCTCCGTCCATCCCAACAGCGACGCCTTCCAGGGCCTCACCGTCAACGGCCCCCTCGCCCGTACGGTCGCCGACGCGGCCCTGCTCCTGGACGCCGCCGCGGGACCGCACCCCGGCGACCCCCACCGGCCGCCCGCCGTCAGCGCGTCCGCAGCCGCCCGCCGGGACCCGGGCACGCTGCGGATCGGCCTCGCCCTGCAGCCCCCGCTCACCCTCACCCGGAACGCACCCCACCCCGAGGTGGTGCGCGCCGTCACCGCACTCGCCGAAGTCCTGGCCCGCCTCGGCCACCACGTCGAGGAGGCCCGCCCCCGCTACGGACTCATCGGCCTCTCCTTCGTCCCCCGCGCCACCGCCGGAATCGCCGAACTCGCCGCCCTGCACCCCCACCCCGCGCTTCTGGACCCACGGACCCGCAGCGCCCTGCGCACCGGCACCCGCCTCGGCGGCCGGGTGGTCCGGGCGGCCCGGGCCCGCGAGGTGCGCCAGCACCGCAGGATCGGCGCCTTCTTCGACACGGCCACGGGCGGATACGACGTGCTGCTGACCCCGACCACCGCCGCCCCGCCGCCCCGCGTCGGCACCTTCGACCACCTGAGCGCCTGGCGCACCGACCTGGCGATGACCGCGGCATGCCCGTACGCCTGGCCCTGGAACGTCCTCGGCTGGCCCGGCGTCAACGTCCCGGCGGGCTTCACCCGCGACGGCCTGCCCCTGGGCGCCCAGCTGCTCGGCCCGTCCCGCAGCGAGGAACGGCTCGTCTCGCTCGCCGCCCAACTGGAAGCCGATCAGCGCTGGTACGAGCACCGGCCGCCCAGGGACGAGCTGGTCAGCCCGAGCTCCTGATCACCGGCCCGGTGGCAGGCTCAGCCGGACCGTGCCTTGCGGCGCCGCTCATGCCCGCTCCCCGGCGGCCGTCCGCAGGTTGGCCTCGACCCGCTCGACAGCGCACATAGCGCCGAAGGCCACCAGGTGGACCAGGCAGTGATCGGTGAACGGCGGCACACGCCACGCCGCCACGTCCTCGTCGGTGATCCGATAGGGAGCACGCGCCGCGAGCAGGGCGAGCCGGGCGCCCGGCCGCTCCGCCCGGTCGGGCAGCGCGGCGGCCAGGGGCAGGGGCGTGACGCCGTCCCAGCCGGCCACCGACTCCCGTACGAACACGGCGTCCTCGTCGCCCAACAGGTCCGCACCCAGCTGCGCGGCCGTGCGCAGAGCGCCGTACGCCGTACCCACCGGGGTGTCCCCGGCCCACTGCGGCGGGGCGCCGGCCGTGTCGAGCAGCGCGAGGCCGGCCCCCGGCCGCAGCTCGCGGCGCACCGTGCGGGCCAGCGAACGGCCCGCCGTGCTCCGCACCAGCCGGTACTTCTCGGCGCCACCCGGCAGCATCACCTCGGACAGCAACGAGGACACGACGCGGTTGATGAAGTGGAAGGCGAGCGCCGTCCCCACGTACTCGGGCGCCTCCCGCGCCGGGAACGGCTGCGCCGTACTCATGTCCTTGCCCCAGGCCAGCAGTCGGCGATGGCCCGGCTCGTCCGGCTCATCGCCCCGCAGGATCGTCTCGGCCAGCCGGTGATCACCGGTGGCATGCAGCAGCACGGTGTGCGCGTGCACACAGAACGGGCAGCGGTTGGCGAGCGAGACCCCCGCCGCCACCACCTCCTTCCCGGTACGTGACGCCTGCCCGGCCAGCAGGGACTCCCGCATCAGGGCCCAGGTGGCGGTGAGCAGCGGAGGGGAGGCGGACAGGACGACGAAGGTCGTGGCGTCCTTGATGCCGAAGTCGGTGGCGAGCTGGGCGTAGACGTCGGCCACGACACCGGTGGCCGACTTCGGAGGTTCGGGCGAGGTGTATCGGAAAGGTCCGGTCATGGCGACGATGCTCGTCCCCGCCACCCGCTCCCGTCGTCGTACAGCGGGAGGCAGTCCGGGCTGCGCCGGCCCGACGGGCGGGCGACCGCACTACTCCCCGGGGAGCAGCCCCGAACCCGTCCCGCAGGACGACGCGCCCGCAACCGTACGGGAGTTATGGTGCGGCTCATGTGGGTGCAGGGGGACATCGACCGGCGGGCACTCCTGCTGGACACGGCAGGTGCCGCGGTGATCGGCGCGGCGGTGATCGCGGCGGCCCGGGCGGCGTCCTCGCCGGACGTCCTCGACCTGCTGCTCGTCGCGGCGGGCTCCCTCGCCCTCGCCGCACACCGCAGGGCCCCCCGCACGGTGCTCGCCGTGACCACCCTGAGCATGTTCGCGTACGTGTCCCACGCCCACCCGGGCAGCTGGGTGGCGCTGCCCGTCGTGGTCGCCGTCCACGCCGCGGCGCGCAGCGGGCACCGGGCGCAGGCGATCGGGGCCGGGGCCCTGTTCCTCCTCGGCTACTTCGTGGTGCTGCTCATCGCCGTACCCGGAGTCCAGGACACCGTCGAGCGGACGCTGCTCCTGCTCGGCTGGTTCCTCTGCGCAGGGGTCACCGGCCTCATCGACAAGAACTGGCAGGCCTACCTGCGCCAGACCGAACAGCGGGCGCTCGACGCCGAACGGAGTCGCGAGGAAACCGCGTTGCGCCGGGCGGGGGAGGAACGACTGCGCATCGCAAGGGAGTTGCACGACTCGCTGACCCACTCGATCTCGATCGTCAAACTGCAGGCCGGCGTTGCCGTCCACCTCGCCCGTAAACGCGGCACCGAGGTGGAGCCCGCCCTGCTCGCCATCCAGGAGGCCAGCGGCGAGGCGATGCGGGAACTCCGCTCGACGCTGGAGGTGCTGCGCACGGACGGGCTCGACCCCGGCACGGGCCTGGACCGCATCGACGAGCTGGCCGAACGGGCGCGGGCCGCGGGCATCGCGCTCGTGGTCACCGTCGACGGCGTCGAACGGCCTCTTCCGGCCGATGTCGGCGGAGCCGCGTACCGCATCGTGCAGGAGGCCCTGACCAATGTGGCCCGGCACGCGGACCGCGCCGAGACCACCGTCCGTCTCCTCTACACGGACTCGACGCTCGCTCTCCGCGTCGAGGACCGGGGGCCGTGTCTGCCCGGCGACCGGATCACTCCGGGCACCGGGCTGACCGGCATGCGGGAGCGGGTCACCGCGCTCGGCGGCACCCTCGAAGCCGCGCCGGGTGCGCACGGAGGCTTCTCGGTACGTGCCGAACTGCCCCTGGAGCCCGGGAGACCGGGGGAGTCGAGGATGTCCGGGGAGCCCGCAGGATGATCCGGGTGCTGATCGTCGACGACCAGGCCCTCATGCGTGCGGGATTCCGGGCCCTGCTGGAGGCCGAGGAGGGCATCGAGGTCGTCGGGGAGGCCGCCGACGGGCGCCGGGGCGTGGAGCTGGTCCGCCGGTACGTCCCGGATGTGGCGCTCATCGACGTACAGATGCCTGTGATGACCGGCATCGAGGCGACCCGCGAAATTGCTGCTGACCCCCTGCTGGCTGCTGTGCACGTCGTCATCCTGACGAACTACGGCCTCGACGAGTACGTCTTCGACGCCCTGCGGGCAGGGGCCGCCGGATTCCTGCTCAAGGACACCGAACCGGCCGAACTCCTGCGGGCCATCGAGGTCGCGGCCCGCGGCGACGCCCTGCTGTCACCCGCCATCACCCGTCGGCTCATCGGCGCGTTCGTCTCCCGGCCCCCGGACCGTGCCACCGCGCCGGGCCTGGAGGCCCTCACCCGCCGCGAGAGCGAGGTCACCGCCCTTGCCGCGCGAGGGCTGACCAACGAGGAGATCGCCGCCCACATGGTGATCAGCCCGTTCACGGCCAAGACCCACATCAGTCGCGCCATGATCAAACTGGGCGCCCGCGACCGGGCACAGCTGGTCGTCTTCGCGTACGAGTCGGGGCTGGTCGAGGCGCGCAGGCCGCCACGGGCGCAGGGGTCCGCCCCGTCGGGGGCCGGACGCGACTGACCGGTTCCGGCCGAAAACGAGGGCGGGCCCCTGTGGAGAGGGGGGCGGGCAGGAGATATCTTGATGTCAAGCAATGTTGCAGACGTGGAGCGGAGCACCCGGTGACTGACTCGACCATCATCTATACGCACACCGACGAGGCCCCTGCCCTGGCGACCTACTCGTTCCTGCCCGTCGTCGAGGCATACGCCTCGACCGCAGGGGTCACGGTGGAGAGCCGCGACATCTCCCTGGCGGGCAGGATCATCGCCAGCTTCCCGGAGCACCTCGAGGCCGGTCAGCGTATCGATGACGCACTCGCCGAGCTCGGCGAGCTGGCCAAGGCTCCCGGCGCCAACATCATCAAGCTGCCGAACGTCTCGGCGTCGATCCCGCAGCTGAAGGCCGCGATCGCGGAGCTCCAGGGGCAGGGCTACGCGCTTCCGGACTACCCGGACGAGGCGAAGACCGACGCGGACAAGGACGTCCGCGCGCGCTACGACAAGATCAAGGGCAGCGCGGTCAACCCCGTCCTGCGTGAGGGCAACTCCGACCGCCGGGCCCCCGCCTCGGTCAAGAACTACGCGAAGGCGCACCCGCACCGCATGGGCGCCTGGACGGCCGACTCGAAGACCAACGTCGCCACCATGGGCGTCGACGACTTCCGGTCCACCGAGAAGTCCGTCGTCGTCACCGAGGCCGGCACCCTGCGCATCGAGCTCGTGGGCGACGACGGCACCACCACCGTCCTGCGCGAGTCGGTACCCGTCCTGGCGGGCGAGGTCGTCGACGCCGCCGTGATGCGGGTGGCCGCGCTGCGCGAGTTCTTCACCGCGCAGATCGCCAAGGCCAAGGCCGAGGGCGTGCTGTTCTCCGTGCACCTCAAGGCCACGATGATGAAGGTCTCCGACCCGATCATCTTCGGTCACGTGGTGCGTGCGTTCTTCCCGAAGACGTTCGCCGAGTTCGGCGAGGTGCTCGCCGGGGCCGGCCTGACCCCGAACGACGGTCTCGGCGGCATCCTCAAGGGCCTGGAGGCCCTGCCCGAGGGCGCGAAGATCAAGGCTTCCTTCGAGGCCGAGCTCGCCGAGGGCCCCGCCCTGGCGATGGTCGACTCCGACAAGGGCATCACGAACCTGCACGTCCCCAGCGACGTGATCGTCGACGCCTCCATGCCGGCCATGATCCGCACCTCCGGTCACATGTGGGGTCCGGACGGCCAGGAGGCCGACACCCTCGCCGTCCTGCCGGACAGCAGCTACGCGGGCGTCTACCAGGTCGTCATCGACGACTGCCGTGCGAACGGCGCCTACGACCCGGCCACGATGGGATCGGTGTCCAACGTCGGCCTCATGGCGCAGAAGGCCGAGGAGTACGGCAGCCACGACAAGACCTTCGAGATCCCGACCACGGGTACGGTGCGGGTCCTGGACGCCGCAGGCAACGCGGTGCTGGAGCAGGCCGTCGGCGCCGGTGACATCTTCCGGATGTGCCAGGCCAAGGACCTGCCGATCCAGGACTGGGTCAAACTCGCCGTCACCCGCGCCCGCGCGACCGGCAACCCGGCCGTGTTCTGGCTCGACGAGGACCGCGCGCACGACGCCGAGCTCATCGAGAAGGTCCGGACGTACCTCGCCGACCACGACACCGACGGTCTCCGGATCGAGATCATGTCGCCGGTGAAGGCCACCGCGTTCTCCCTGGAGCGCATCCGCCGCGGCGAGGACACCGTGTCGGTCACCGGCAACGTGCTGCGTGACTACCTGACCGACCTCTTCCCGATCCTCGAACTGGGCACCAGCGCGAAGATGCTCTCCGTCGTTCCGCTCATGAACGGCGGCGGGCTGTTCGAGACGGGCGCCGGCGGCTCCGCGCCGAAGCACGTCCAGCAGCTCGTCAAGGAGAACTACCTGCGCTGGGACAGCCTGGGTGAGTTCCTCGCCCTCGCGGTCAGCTTCGAGCACCTCGCGCAGACGACGGACAACGCCCGCGCCCAGGTCCTCGCGGACACGCTGGACCGTGCGACGGCCACGTTCCTCAACGAGGACAAGTCGCCCAGCCGCAGGCTCGGCGGCATCGACAACCGGGGCAGCCACTTCTACCTGGCGCTCTACTGGGCGCAGGAGCTGGCACAGCAGACGGCGGACGCCAAGCTCGCCGAAGCGTTCTCGACACTGGCCAAGACGCTGGCCGAGCAGGAGCGGACGATCGTCGACGAGCTGATCGCCGTGCAGGGCTCGCCGGTCGACATCGGCGGCTACTACCAGCCCGACCCGACGAAGGCCGAGGCCGTCATGCGTCCGTCGGCGACCTTCAACAAGGCCATCGCGACGCTGGGCTGATCCGGCGGCGCGCTCCCGGAGACCCTGAAGCGCAAGCACCGCCCCGGCAGGCACCCGCCTGCCGGGGCGGTCTGCGTCGCGGCCCGGGAGGTCTCAGGGCACCCGGGCCGCCTACCCGGAGGTGTCGGACCCGACCCGGAACCCCGCCTCCGGCCGATGTGTCCGCACCATGCGTCGTACGGGCCAGTTCTGCCTCGACGATTCGGCCGGCCATCCCGACGCCGAGGAAGGAGCCGCGTGTCGGGACCGAGCCCTCGTAAGCAGCGGCGCGGACCGGAGGAGTCGGCCGCAGATGCCGAGTTCATAACCTCGAACGTCGACCAGTCTTATGAACTTCTGAGCCATCTTTCCCGCGATGATCGATCCGTCCCGAGCGCGTCGGCCGGGAAGACCTGCGGCTGGAGCGCCGGGAGGCGGGAACAGCTTCTCCCGCGCGGCGGCCGGGTCGGTCGCCGGTGTCGCCCGAAGTGAGGCGGTACGCATTCCGCATGTGACAAGAACCTTGTCAGCCCCGAGCGAGCGGCCCTATCCTCGCGAACAGAAAGCGCTTTCCTCGTTCGCGAGCCTCGTTCCGGTTGATGCGGTTTCCATCGCATCGACCGCGACTTTCGCATGGGCCGGTACCGGCGCGGCGGAACCGTCGGCCCGGCCGCGTCGAGGAAGGCGCCCGCAACCGGACCGACGAGGGACTGCCCAGCGGCAGGACGCAGTCTCGAAAGTTCATGGATATGACCAGCGTACGAGTATCAGCACCCAGAGTTCGAAGACGAATCGGGAGATGGATATGAGACGACCAGTCGCACTGCGACTTTCTGCGGCGCTCGCCACGACGGCCCTGGCGGCCGCGGCCGGTGTGCTCGTGTCGATGCCCTCGGCATCGGCGGCAGTGACCGGCAGTGCCACCGGCTACGCGAGCCAGAACGGTGGGACCACCGGCGGTGCGGGCGGGCAGACCGTGCGAGCCACCACCGGCACCGCGATCCATGCGGCCCTGTGCGGCCGGGCCAGCGCCAGCACCCCGATCACCATCGAGGTCGAGGGCACCATCAACCACGGCAACACCGCCAAGGTTTCCGGCGACAGCTGCAACACCGCCGCCGGCGTGATCGAGCTCAAGCAGATCAGCAACGTCTCGATCGTCGGCGTCGGCAGCGGAGCCGTCTTCGACCAGCTGGGCATCCACATCCGCGAGTCCAGCAACATCATCATCCAGAACGTGACGGTCAAGAACGTCAAGAAGTCGGGCTCCCCCACGTCCAACGGCGGTGACGCCATCGGCATGGAGAGCGACGTCCGCAACGTCTGGGTCGACCACACCACCCTCGAGGCGTCGGGCGGTGAGTCGGAGGGTTACGACGGCCTCTTCGACATGAAGGACAACACCCAGTACGTGACGCTGTCGTACAGCACCTTGCGGAACTCCGGCCGCGGAGGCCTCATCGGCTCCAGCGAGACCGAGCTCTCCAACGGCTTCGTGACCTACCACCACAACCTGTACGAGAACATCGACTCCCGTGCACCCTTGCTGCGCGGCGGCATCGCCCACATGTACAACAACTACTACGTGAAGCTCAACGAGTCCGGGATCAACTCCCGGGCCGGGGCCCGCGCCAAGGTGGACAACAACTACTTCAAGGACTCCAAGGACGTCCTGGGCACCTTCTACACGGACGCGGCCGGCTACTGGCAGGTCGCCGGCAACATCTTCGACAACGTGACCTGGTCCGCCCCCGGTACCGACACGAAGCCCGCCGGGCCCAACGTGCAGTCCACGACCACGGTCAGCATCCCCTACTCCTTCCGCCTCGACGCGGCCAACTGCGTGCCGAGCGTCGTCGGCCAGACGGCAGGGGCCAACAAGGGCCTGAAGGTGTCGGACGGAAGCTGCACGCCGCAGAACCCGTCACCGAACCCGACCACTCCCACCCCGGACCCCACCACCCCCACGCCCGACCCCACCACCCCCACGCCTGACCCGACCCAGCCCAGCGGGACCAACCTCAGCATCGGCGCCGGCGCCGACGGTTCCAGCAAGGCCGACGGGACGAGCTTCGGCAACGTGCGTGACGGCAGCCTGAGCACCTACTGGTCGCCGGCCGGCTCGACCGGTTCCGTCTCGATCAAGTGGTCCTCCGCCACCGCCGTGGCCGGCATCAACATCCGGGAGGCGGCAGGTTCCGCGGGCAGCATCGGATCCTGGAGGGTCCTCAACGGCGACACCGGTGCCGTCCTGAAATCCGGCACCGGCGCGGGCGCCATCTCGATTCCGCAGACCTCGCTGAAGAAGATCACGTTCGAGATCACCGGCTCGACCGGAACGCCGAAGGTCGCCGAATTCGAGACCTACGCGGGCTAGTTGACGCGGTCCCGTTGTCCGGGACCGGCAGCATCCGGATCCACCGGGCCCGAGGCGGCGTACGGGGCAGTGACCTCGCGGCCGCCCTCCGCTCCTCGTCGCCCCGATCGGGGGCCGTCGCATACGACGGCCCCCGATTCGTTGTGCAGGAACAGAAGGTGACGTCACAGCAGCTGTCGGCCGCACCGCCCGGAGCGGCTGGTGGAACAGGCCGCCGTTCGCGGTGAGGTGATGGCCTGTTTCCGGCCAGCGAGTCTCCCCGGGGGCCGGATTTCGCCTTCTATTTAGGTTAGGCTAACCTCAGCCGGGTGATCGTGACTGCACCCGACCGAGAAGAATCGCCACCGCCTCACCGCGCCGTGGCAGACCCCGGCGTTCCCGTCGTCGGCGCTGATGCCCCGTCCGGCCTCGCCGCCACGGGAGTCACGGTCGCCTATGACGGCGTCGACGTCGTACACGAAGCGGACCTCCGTCTTCCACGAGGACAGGTCACCGCGCTGATCGGCCCGAACGGGAGTGGGAAGTCCACCCTGTTGCGCGCCGTGGCGCGCCTGCACCGGGCTCGGAGCGGCAGTGTGACCGTCGGCGGCGACGAGGACCCGATCGACGCCCTCGCGCTCTCGCGCACCGATTTCGCCCGGCGTGTCACGTTGCTCGCGCAGAGCCGCACGACCCCGGCCGGTCTCAGCGTCCGCGAGGTGGTGGGCTTCGGACGGCACCCGTACCGCAGCCGGATGCGGGGGAGCGATCCGGACGGCGCGCGGCTCGTCGAGCACGCCCTGGCCGTCACGAACGTCACCGATCTCGCCGACCGCGGCGTCGAGAGTCTCTCCGGCGGTCAGCTGCAACGCGTCTGGTTCGCCTGCTGCCTGGCACAGGACACCGACGTACTGCTCCTCGACGAACCGACGACCTACCTCGACCTCCGCTACCAGGTGGAGATCCTGGACCTCATCAGGAACCTGGCCGACACGCACGGCGTGACGATCGGGGTGGTCCTGCACGACCTGGACCAGGCAGCCGCAGTGGCGGACCAGGTCGTCCTGCTTTCCTCCGGTCGCGTCGCCGCTGCCGGAACTCCCGCCCAGGTGTACGAACCCGGGCTCCTGACCGACACCTACGGCATCCGTATCGAGGTCGAACCCGATCCCTCGACGGGCATCCCCCGCACCCGCGCGGTGGGAAGACACCACCTTCGGCTCGAAAGGCCCTGAACTTCCATGACGACCAAGCACTGGGCATGGCCCGTGATCGCCGGCACCGCGGCGCTGACCCTCGTCGGCTGCGGTACCACCGAGGCGCCCGAGGAGGCGTCCGCCTCCGACTCCACGCTGACCGTCACCGATGCGCGCGGCACGAAGGTCAAGCTTGACGGGCCGGCCAAGCGTGTCGTCGGCACCGAGTGGAACGTCGTCGAATCGCTCATCACGCTGGGCGTCGACCCGGTCGGCGTCGCCGACGTGAAGGGGTACAGGGCCTACGACACCGCGGCGCCGCTGACCGGCAGCGTCAAGGACATAGGTACCCGCGGCGAACCCAGCGTCGACACGGTCGCCGCTCTGAAGCCCGACCTCATCGTCGCGACGACCGACCTGCCGGATGCCGCCGTCAAGCAGCTCTCCAAGGTGGCCCCGCTCATCGTGGTGAAGGCGGCGGATGCCGGCCGGCAGATCGACCAGATGACCGACAACGTCAACCTCATCGCCGAGGCCACCGGAACCCAGGACAAGGCGAAGACCGAGATCGCCGCCTTCCGCAAGAAGCTCGCCGACGGCAAGAAGGAACTCGCCACCGCCGGCCTGGGCGGCGAAGAGGTCGCCTTCGCCGACGGCTGGAAGGAAGGAAGCCAGGTATCGGTGCGCCCGTACGTGAAGGGAGCGCTGCTCACCGACATCAACACCGAACTCGGTCTGGTCAGTCCCTGGGCCATGAAGGGCGACGAGGGCTACGGCCTGGCTGCGACGGACGTCGAAGGGCTCACGAAGATCGGCGACGCCCAGTTCGTCTACATCACCAACAGCGCGGACACCGCCGACCCGTTCGCCGACGGTCTCAAGGACAACGCCGTGTGGAAGTCGCTGCCCTTCGTGAAGAACGGCGACGTCCACCGACTGCCCGACGGCATCTGGATGTTCGGCGGCACGGCGTCGATGACGCAGTACGTCGACGCGCTTGTGGACGCACTGACCAAGTGAACGTGAGCACCCTTACGACGAAGGCCGAGCCGGCGTCGTCGACCGCCCCGACGGAGGACGCGTCGTCCGTCGGGGCCGTCCGGCCCGCCCGCCGTGGGCCCCTCTTCCTCCTCGCGCTCGGGGCGCTGTCCGCCCTGCTCGCCCTGGCTGTCGTGCACATCAGCCAAGGCACGGCGCCCGTCGGACTGCACACCCTCTGGCGTGCCCTCGCCACCCTGTGGGCCGACACCGACGGGGACCACCAGGCGGACGCCGTACTGGTGGCCTCCCGGCTGCCGCGGCTCGCCGCGGGGCTGGTCGTCGGCTGCGCCCTGGGCGCGGCCGGAGCCGTGCTGCAGTCGGTGTCCCGCAACGTGCTGGCCTCGCCCGACACGCTCGCCGTGAACGCCGGCGCCTACTTCGCGGTCGTCGTCGTCGCCGCGTTCGGCATCAGCCTGCCGCCCGTCCTGTCCGGCGGCACGGCCCTGATCGGCGGACTCCTCGCCGCCGGGATCGTGCTGGGACTCGCCCGCGCCGGAGCGGGAACCACCCGGCTCGTACTCGCTGGATCGGCGCTCACTCTCGGGCTCAGCGGTCTGAGCCACATGCTCCTCCTCCTGCGCCCCCAGCAGACCACCGGTCTCTACGCCTGGGGCAACGGCTCCCTGGCGCAGATCGGCATGCAGACGATCGACCGGCTCGCCCCGGTCGCGGTCCTCGCGCTGATCGGGCTGATCGTGCTCGGCAGGCGGCTCGACATCCTCGCCCTCGGTGACGACGGCGCCGTCGTGGTCGGAGTCAGCCCGCGCATGACGCGGGCAACGGCCGTCGTCCTGGCCGTGGTTCTCTCCGCCGTCTCCGTCACCGTCGCCGGACCCATCGGCTTCGTCGGACTCTGCGCGCCTGCGATCGTCCGGCTGGCCGGCGCCAAGGTGCCCGCGCTCATCCGGCACCGCGCTTTCATCCCGGCTTCGGCGGTGGCGGGCGTCCTCGTCGTGCTCGGCGCCGATGTGCTGCTGCGCGCCGTCTTCGGTGCCCAGGCGGGCGCGTCCGTGCCGACCGGCATCGTGACGAGCTTCTTCGGTGCCGCAGTGCTCGTCTTCCTCGCCCACCGGTCCCGCGGAGGCGGATCCACCGGCCCCGAGGCGGCCTTCGCCCGGCTGCGCAGTCGACGCGCGTTCGTCGTCACCCTCGCGGTGGTGACCACCGCTCTCGTCCTCGCGGTCGTCGCGGCGACCCTCCTCGGCGATACCCCCCTGCTGCTCGGCGACGTGGGGAACTGGCTGACCGGCCGGTCCGGGAGGCTCGTCACCTTCGTACTCGACACCCGCATGCCGCGGATCGCCGCGGCACTGCTCGCCGGTGCCGCGCTGGCGACCGCGGGGGCGGTGGTGCAGGCCGTCTCACGGAACCCGCTCGCCGAACCGGGCATCCTCGGGGTCGTCGGGGGAGCGGGAGTCGGCGCCGTCATCACACTGACCGTCGTCCCGCTCGCGAGCTTCTGGCTCATCAGCGGATCGGCGCTCGCGGGGGCGGCAGCCGCCGCCGCGCTGGTCTTCGGACTCGCGGCGCGGCGCGGACTCGAACAGGACCGGCTGGTGCTGATCGGTATCGGTGTCTCCGCGGGTACTGCGGCGCTCGTCAGTCTGATGATCGTGCTCACCGACCCGTACAACGGGACCAAGGCGCTCATCTGGCTCTCCGGCTCGACCTACGGGCGCACGTTCCCCGAGGTCCTCCCGGTCCTCGCGGCACTCGCCGTGTCGCTGCCGGTTCTCGCCGTCAGGCGCCGGGAGCTCGACCTCATCGGTCTGGACGCGGACACACCGAGGCTGCTCGGGATCCGGCTCGGCAGGGCGCGGCTGGGGCTGCTCGGCATCGCCGTCGTCCTCACCGCGGCCGCGGTGGCCGCGGTGGGTGTGATCGGCTTCGTCGGACTGGTGGCACCGCACGCGGCGCGCGCCCTGGTGGGCCAGCGTCACGGGCGGGTGCTTCCGGTGGCCGCGCTGATGGGCTCCCTGCTGGTGGTCGTCGCCGACACCATCGGCCGTACGGTCATCGCACCCGCACAGATTTCGGTGGGCGTCCTCACGGCGGTGATCGGAGCCCCGTACTTCGGCTGGCTGCTGTGGCGGTCCAAGGCCGACCGATAGGCGTACGGATGGCGGGCCCCGTCGCTTCCCCGTGCCCAGGCTCCGGCCGGGCCGGCAAAGCCTCGGCGGCCCGCTTCCGCATGTGTGCTGTCACCACGTATCAATTGTCAGGTACCTGACTTTCTCCGGGCGCCTTCCTTGCCGGCGCATCCGAATGCGTCGGGTGACCGGCTCCCACCTGCACAGTTCAGGCAATCCGTGCATCCCTGGGCGACCTGCCCGCGCCGTTACCCGATCGTCAGAATTATCCGTCCGCTATGTGGGAGACCCCCTTGCACTGCGGACTGTATGCGAAATACGGTCTGCGATATTCCTTTGATCACTCCTGGCAGGAGGTAGGCCTTCGTGCGCCGAAAAGCGGTAGCCATGGTGGCGGTTGCCCTGGTGTTCCTGACCTCGGGCTGCGCTTCGCTGCAGTCCTCGGCGACCGAGGTCGGCGGTGTACGGAAGACCGATGAACGGTCCGTGCGCGACGGCGGGACCATCACGGTGGCTCTCAACTCGGATCCCGACAAGCTCGACCCCACGCTCGCCCAGACGCTCGTGGGCCGCACCGTCTTCGCGGGCATGTGCGAGAAGCTCTACGACATCGACGAGGACGGCACCCTCGTGCCGCAGCTCGCCGCAGCACTGCCCACCACCTCGGCCGACGGCCTCACGGTCACGGTCCAGGTGCGCTCCGGCCTCACCTTCAGCGACGGAACGGCGCTCGACGCCGACGCCGTGGCCACCTCACTGCTGCGCCACCGCGACCTCCCCGGCTCGGCACGCGGTACGGAGCTCGCTCCGGCCCGCACCATCGAAGCCACCGGTCCGCACACCGTACGGATCGTGCTCGACCATCCCTATGTCCCCCTCACCGGCGTGCTCGCCGACCGCTCCGGGATGGTGATGTCGCCGACCGCGCTCAAGAAGTACGGGAAGAACTTCACCAACCACCCGTCCTGCGTCGGCCCCTTCCGCTTCGTCGAGCGGGTCGGCGGCGACCGGATCGTCCTGGAGAAGGACCCCCACTACTACGACGCCGCCGCGGTGCACCTCGACCGGGTCATCTACAAGCCCATCCCCGACGGCAACGTCAGGCTGGCCAATCTGCGCTCCGGCGACCTCCAGATCGGCGACCAGATGGCCCCGGTCGACGTGCAGAGCGCACTCACCGAGCCCAAGCTCCAGCTCTTCAACTCGCCCTCGCTCGGCTACCAGGGCATCGGCATCAACGTCGGCAACGTCAACGGCCTCGGCGAGAAGCCCGGAAAGATCGACACCCCCCTGGGCCGCGACGTCCGGGTCCGGGAAGCCTTCGAGCTCGCCATCGACCGTGACCTGATCAACAAGGTCGTCTTCCAGGGCATGCATGAACCGGCCTGCGGCCCGATCTCCCCGCAGTCCGCCATCGCCCCCGGCGGACCGGCGCAGGACTGCCCCAAGCGCGACGTCGCCAAGGCGAAGAAGCTGCTCAAGGAGGCCGGGGTGAAAACCCCCGTCAAGATCGAACTGAAGACCTCCACCACCCCGGAACAGGGGCGTGTCGGCCAGGTCCTGCAGGCCATGGTCAAGGAGGCCGGCTTCGAACTCTCCCTGCGGCCCACCGAGTACGCCACGATGCTGGCCGAGACGGACGCAGGGAAGTACGACGTCTTCACCAGCGGCTGGTCCGGCCGGCTCGACCCGGACGGCAACGTCTCCAACTTCCTCAAGACGGCAGGCGCGATGAACGCCTACGGTCTGGGCGACCCGGCGATCGACAAGCTGATCGCCGAAGGCCGCTCCGTCGCGGACCCGGCGAAGCGCGCCGGGATCTACGACGAACTGACCCGCAAGGTCCGGGACGCCCACGCGCTGATCTACCTCTACCGGCAGAAGAACTACGTCGTCGCCAGCAAGGACGTCGCGGGCATCCGCGTCTACGGCGACGGACTGGTACGTGTCACAACTGCGGGGTACACACGATGACCAAGTACTTGCTGACGCGCCTGCGCCAGTCCCTGATCACCCTCTTCCTCGTCAGCATGGTCGTCTTCGCGGGGATCCGGGCGCTGCCCGGCGACCCGGCACTCGCCCTCGCCGGTGAGGAACGAAGCCCCGAGGCGCTCGCCGCGATCCGCGAGAGCTACGGACTGAACGACAACATCGTCGTCCAGTACGCCCGGTTCATCGGCCACGCGCTCACCGGCGACCTCGGGACCTCCTCCCGTACCGGACTGCCCGTGAGTGACGCCATCGCCCAGGCCCTGCCCGTCACCCTGGAACTCGCCGCGCTCTCCCTCCTCCTCGCGGTCGTCGTCGGCATCGGCGCCGGCGTGGTCGCCGCGGTCCGCCGCGGCAGGCCGGAGGAGTGGCTCGCCAACGCCATCGCGCTGATCGGCCTCTCCATCCCGACCTTCTGGCTCGGCATCGTGCTCGTCCTCGGACTCGCCATCGCCGTCCCCGTCTTCGCCGCCTCGGGTTACGTCCCCTTCGGCACCGACCCGGTCGACAACCTGCGCCGCATGGTGCTCCCCGCGATCGTCCTCGGATCAGGGCTCGCCGCCGTCGTGATGCGGCAGACCCGGGCCGCGATGCTCGACTCGCTGTCCGCCGACTACGTCCGTACGGCACGCGCCAAGGGCCTCTCCCGGCGCGAGGTCATCGGCGGTCACGCCCTGCGGAACTCACTCGTCACCGTGGTCACCGTCCTCGGCCTGCAGCTCGGCCATCTGATCTCGGGGGCCGTCGTCACCGAGCAGATCTTCGTCCTGCCCGGGTTCGGCAAGCTCACCATCGACGCCGTCTTCACCCGTGACTACGCGACGCTGCAGGCCGTGGTGCTCTGCACCTCGGCCGCGTACATCCTCATCAACCTGCTGGTCGACGTGATCTATTCGGTCATCGACCCGCGCATCCGGCTCGGAGGTGCCCGGTGACCACAGTTACCCCCTCGCTCCCCGCCACGCCGAAGGTCACCGGGCGGCGTGCCGGCGGCGGAAGGCTGCGGGCCCTGCGGAAGAACCGGCTCGCCCTCACCGGCGGGATCATCGCGGCCGTCTTCATCCTGGTCGCACTGTTCGCCCCGCTCATCGCCCCGTACGACCCCTCGCAGCCGGACTTCGGCAACGTACTCGCAGAACCCGGCGGGGCCCACTGGCTCGGCACCGACGACCTCGGCCGCGACCAGCTGTCCCGCATCGTGTTCGGGGCACGGGCCTCCATGCAGGTCGGTCTCGTCGCCGTCGTGCTGGCGTTCGTCATCGGCGTACCGCTCGGGCTCATCGGCGGCTACTACGGGAAGTTCGCCGACGGTGCGATCTCCCGGCTCACCGACACGATGCTGGCGTTCCCGTTCCTGGTACTCGCCGTCGGGCTCGCCGCCATCCTCGGCCCGTCGCTGACCAACGCGACCATCGCGATCGGCATCTCGCAGATCCCCGCGGTCATCCGCATCACCCGCGCCGAGACGCTGCGGCTCAAGCACGTCGACTACGTCGCGGCAGCCATCGCCAACGGCGGTGGCGACGGCACCGTGCTGTTCCGTCACATCCTGCCCAACGCCACCTCCGCCCTGATCGTCCAGGCGACCGTCGGCATCCCCGCCGCGATCATCGGCGAGGCACTGCTCAGCTTCCTGGGCCTCGGCGTCCAGCCGCCCGACCCCTCGCTCGGCGTGATGCTGTCCGGCGCCCAGTCCTTCCTGGCCCCGGCCCCCTGGCTCGCGGTCTTCCCCGGTCTGGCGATCGTCGCGGCGACGCTGGCCTTCAATCTGCTCGGCGACGGGCTGCGTGACGTCCTCGACCCCCGTGGAGGAACCCGATGACCGGAACACCCGTGCGCGAACCCATCCTGAGCGTGCGCGACCTGTCGGTGTCCTTCCGCTCCGACTCCCGCACCGTGCACGCCGTCGACGGGGTCTCCTACGACCTGGCCCCCGGCGAAGTCCTCGCCGTGGTGGGGGAGTCGGGCTGCGGCAAGTCCGTGACCTCGATGGCCGTGATGGGGCTGCTGCCCCCCACCGCACACATCGGCGGATCCATACGGCTCGCCGGCCGTGAGCTGGTCGGGGCATCCGAGAAGGAGCTCCAGAAGGTCCGCGGCAAGGACATCGCGATGATCTTCCAGGAGCCGATGACCTCGCTGAACCCGGTCCTCACCATCGGCCGGCAGATCGGCGAGGTGGTCCGCAGGCACCAGGGGCTGAGCAAGAAGGAGGCCAGGGCGCGTGCCGTGGAACTCCTCGAACTCGTCGGCATCCCCGCCCCGCTGCGCCGCATCGACGAATACCCGCACCAGCTCTCCGGCGGCATGCGCCAGCGGGTGATGATCGCGATCGCCGTGGCCTGCGACCCGGCGGTACTCATCGCGGACGAGCCGACGACAGCGCTGGACGTGACCGTGCAGGCCGGGATCCTCGAGGTCCTGCAGTCGCTGCGCGAGCGGCTCGGCACCGCCATCGTCCTGGTCACGCACGACCTCGGTGTGGTCGCGGACGCCGCCGACCGGGTGCTCGTGATGTACGCGGGACGGGGTGTCGAACAGGCCCCGGTCCACGATCTGTTCGGCTCGGGACGCCACCCCTACACCCGGGGTCTGCTGGGCGCCGTACTGCGGCCCGGCGGCGAGGGCAAGCGGCGGCTCCCCGAGATCCCCGGCCTGGTCCCCAGCCTCGACACCCAGCCCGACGCCTGCACGTTCGCGCCGCGCTGCGCACGCGCCGACGACACCTGTACCTCGTCCCGGCCCGGCCTCACGGCCGTCGACCTGCAGGCGGGCGCCGACGCGGCGCACCGGGCCGCCTGCTGGCACCCCCACACCGCGGACCCGGCCGGAGTGCCCGCCGCCGGAGAGACCGCGCGAACCATCCAGGAGGCCGGAAAGTGACCACAGCGCAGACCGTCCCCGCACCGCGCGGGAGCGACGACGAGAACGCGCCCGCCCCACAGGGGCCGGTGCTCGAGATCGACGCCATGGAACGGCACTTCGGTGCCTCCGGCGGCGGTACCGTCCGCGCCGTCGACGGCGTCTCGATCACGATCGGCCGCGGTGAGGTCGTCGGCCTCGTCGGCGAGTCGGGCAGTGGCAAGTCGACCGTGGGCCGCTGCGCCGTGCGCCTCGACGAACCCACCGGCGGCAGCGTCCGCATCAACGGCACCGACATCACCCACCTCTCGCGCCGGGCCCTGCGGCCGCTGCGCAAGGACTTCCACCTGGTTTTCCAGGACCCGTCGTCCTCGCTCGACCCCCGCATGACCATCGGCGAGATCATCGCCGAACCGCTGAGACTGAACCGGCAGGCCCGCGGTCCCGCCGTGCGCGCCCGGGTCGAGGAGCTCCTCGCCCAGGTCGGCCTGCGCCCCGAGCACGCCGACCGGCATCCGCACGAGCTCTCCGGCGGGCAGCGCCAGCGCATCTCGATCGCCCGAGCGCTCTCCTGCGACCCCGACCTGGTGGTCGCCGACGAGCCGACATCGGCCCTGGACGTCTCGGTCCAGGCCTCCGTCCTCAACCTCCTCGCCGACCTCCAGCGCGACCGCGGTTTCGGCTGCCTCTTCATCACCCACGACCTGGCGGCCGTCGAGTTCCTCGCCGACCGGATCGCCGTGATGTACCTCGGCCAGATCGTCGAGCAGGCCCCGACCGCCGAACTGTTCGCCGCACCCAAGCACCCGTACACCCAGGCCCTGCTCTCCGCCGCCCCCGTCCCGGACCCGGTCGACCAGCGCTCCCGCCGGCGCATCGTGCTCCACGGCGAGCTGCCCAGCCCGCTGGACCCGCCGGCCGGCTGCCGCTTCCACACCCGTTGCCCGCTCGCCACCGACCGGTGCCGCACCGAGGTGCCCGTCCTGCGCGAGCTGCCCGGCGGGCGTCAGGTCTCCTGCCACCTCGTCGACGACGACGGGGCGGCCCCGGACGCGGCGGCACCGGTTGTCGTGGCCCCGGCCGCGGCACCCTGATTCGTCGTCCTTACGATCCGAACAGCGCACCTCACAGCATCACCGCACCAAGGAGCCCTATCCCGTGTTCACCACCAGGCCCACCCTCCAGGGCACCTTCGGCATGGTGTCCTCCACCCACTGGCTCGCCTCGCAGTCCGCGATGGCAGTGCTGGAGGACGGCGGCAACGCCTACGACGCGGCCGTCGCCGCCGGATTCGTCCTGCACGTCGTCGAACCGCACCTCAACGGGCCCGCCGGTGAGGTGCCGATGATCCTGGCGCCCAGGGACGGCGACGTACAGGTCCTGTGCGGCCAGGGCCCGGCGCCCGCGGGGGCGACCATCGACCACTACCGCGGACTCGGCCTCGAGCTCGTTCCCGGCACCGGTCCCCTCGCGGCCGCCGTGCCCGGCGCGTTCGACGCCTGGATGGTGCTCCTGCGTGACCACGGCACCAAGACGCTCGCCGAGGTGCTGCGGTACGCGATCGGGTACGCCGAGGACGGCCACGCACCGGTCGAGCGGATCGGGCAGACCGTCGAGACGGTCCGCGAGCTGTTCGAGAACGAATGGCAGTCGTCCGCCGAGGTGTACCTGCCCGGCGGGAAGTCCCCCGAGCCCGGTGAGCTGTTCCGCAATCCCGCACTCGCCGCGACCTGGCGGCGCCTGCAGACCGAGGCCGAGGAGACCGGCGGCGGCGACCGCGTCGCGCAGATCGAGGCCGCCCGAAAGGTCTGGAGCGAGGGCTTCATCGCCGAGGCGCTCGTCCGCCAGGCCGCCGTACCCACCCTGGACACCAGCGGCGCCCACCACACAGGCACCCTCACCGCCGCCGACCTGGCCGGCTGGTCCGCGTCGTACGAGGCCCCGGCCACGTACGACTGGAACGGCTGGACCCTGGCCAAGGCGGGCGGCTGGAGCCAGGGCCCCGCCTTCCTCCAGCAGCTCGCCCTGCTGCCGGCCGAGCTGCCCGCCTACGGCTCCGCCGACTACGTCCACCTCCTCGTCGAGGGCTGCAAGCTCGCCATGGCCGACCGCGAGGCCTGGTACGGCGACGCCACCGACGTACCCCTCGACGTGCTGCTCTCCGAGCCGTACAACGCGGCACGCCGCGCCCTCGTCACCTCCGAGGCCTCGCGCGAGCTGCGCCCCGGCAGCCCCGGGGGCCGTACCCCCGTCCTCAGCGCCCATGCCCACGCCGTCGCCTCCGGCGAGTCCGGCTTCGACGCCATGGGCATACCGGCCGCGGGCGCGGGCGAGCCGACCGTCGCCAAGGACGGTGCGACCCGCGGCGACACCTGCCACCTCGACGTCGTCGACCGCTGGGGCAACATGGTCTCCGCCACCCCCAGCGGTGGCTGGCTCCAGTCCAACCCGGTCGTGCCCGAGCTCGGCTTCCCGCTCGGCACCCGCCTCCAGATGGCCTGGCTCGACGAGGGACTGCCCAACTCCCTCACCCCGGGCCGCCGCCCCCGGACCACCCTGACCCCGTCCCTCGCGCTCCGCGACGGCGTCCCGGTCCTGGCGTTCGGTACGCCGGGCGGTGACCAGCAGGATCAGTGGCAGCTCCACTTCTTCCTTGCCGTCGCACTGCGCTCCGAGGTCCGTGGCGGCCTCGATCTGCAGGGCGCCATCGACGCCCCGAACTGGCACAACGACAGCTTCCCCGGCTCCTTCTTCCCTCGGGGCATGCGGCCCGGCAGCATGACCGTCGAGGAGGGGATGGACCCGGAGGTCATCGAGGAGCTGCGCCGACGCGGCCACGACGTGACGGTCGGTGACCCGTGGTCCGAGGGGCGCATGTGCGCCGTCGCCCGGGACCCGGAGACCGGAGTGCTGTCCGCCGCCGCCAATCCGCGCGGCATGCAGGGGTACGCGGTCGGGCGCTGACCGCCCACCTGCGATGTCCCTCGGCGACCGTGCTTAGCTGGAGGCATGATCGATGACTTCCTCGCTGCGGACGCAGGGAACCTGACCGAGGTCGAGGCGGCGGTCCGCGCAGCGGCCGCCGCCGAGATCATGCCGCGGTACCGGCAGCTCGCCACCCACGAGATCGTGCAGAAGAGCGGCCCGCACGACCTGGTCACCGCGGCCGACCGGCGTGCCGAGGAGCACCTCACCGCTTCGCTGACCAGGCTCCTGCCCGGCTCGGCCGTCGTCGGCGAGGAGGCCGTCCACGCCGACCCGTCGGTGTACGACGCGCTGGGCGAGGACGCGCCCGTCTGGATCGTCGACCCGGTCGACGGCACCCGCCAGTTCGTCCACGGCGAACCCGGCTTCTGCACCCTGGTGGCCCTCGCCCACCGAGGCGAGGTGCTCGCCTCCTGGACTTACGCCCCCGCGCTGGGTGAGATGGCCATCGCCGTACGAGGCCGCGGCGCCACGCTCAACGGCACGCCTATGCACAGCGGTTCGCCCGTGGCGGGCGCCGTCCTCAGGGTGGCGATGTCCCACCCCGACTACACCTCCGACGCCCAGAAGCGTGCGCTGCTCGGCCTGCGCACCGAAGGCATCGAGGCGCGCCCCTGCGGATCGGCGGGCCTCGAGTACCTCGCCGTCGCCCGCGGTGCGCAGGACGCCGTCGCCTTCAACTGGGAACTGGCCTGGGACCACGCGGCGGGCCTGCTCCTGGTCGCCGAGGCGGGCGGTACCCAGGCCACGCTCGCCGGGGTCCCGTACCGCATCACCGGCGGCAACGCCCTCCCCTTCACGGCTGCCCGCGACGCGGCGACGGCCGAAGCCGTCCTCACCGCGCTGCGCACCGGCACGTCCGCCTCAGGACCCTCCGGCGCCTGAGGCCGCCTCGCCGCCGTCCAGCACCCGCTGGACCTCCCGTACGACTCCGGCAGCCGTCTCCACCGCATCCGCGTCCAGGCCGCGCAGTGCCCGGGAGACCCGGTCCGCGAAGCCGGCCGGGGTGTCCGGGAGGAGGGCGGCCGCCGCGAGCGCGCCCTTCTCGTTGAGGCACCAGGTGCGGTGGTGGGCGTGGAGGGACTGGGCGAGGACGCCGAACGCCGTCGACAGGCACAGGGCCACGTGGAGCGTGTCACCGGACGGGGCGGACTTGCGGGCAGAGGCCACGGAGAAGCCGGCTTCCCACGCGGCGTCGACGAGCGCCTTGCGCAAGGGCTCCGGGTAGGAGCCCATCGTCTCCTGAAGGACCGTCAACTCCCCGTACGGGTCGTCGAGTACGCGCCCGAGCGCGACCTCACCCACATAACAGGGGGACCAGAAGCCCAGCGGGTGGCCGGGCTGGACGCCCACCTCGAAGCGGCCCTCACGGCAGTCGGACCAGACCGACTCGACCCGGTCCAGATCGCGCAGGATCCAGTCGACCGCGACGCCGTCCACCGTGAGCCACGCACCGCCGTTGACCCACGGTCCCCAGCCGCCGGGCCCCGCGACCGCCACCGGGGAACCCTGCACCTCGGACGCCAGTGCGGTCAGTCCGGCCAGGTCGGGGGTGCCGCGGTAGTAGACACCCAGGTCCCAGTCGGAATCCGGCCGGTGGGTGCCACGGGCCCGGCTGCCGCCGAGGACGACGGCGGTGACACCGGGCAGCGCGGCAAGCCGGGAAGCCATCGCGGAGACGGCGGGAGAAGGTGCGGATGCGTTGTTCATCGGCCAGGAGGCTACCCGCGGGCCGGTTGTCGGCGCGCCCGAATATCCTGGGTGTCCTGGCCACCGGCTGACAAAGGAGTCCGAAGGTGCCATCGATGCTGGATGCCGTCGTCGTGGGGGCGGGCCCCAACGGGCTGACGGCCGCGGCAGAACTGGCCCGCCGCGGCTTCGCCGTCGAGGTCTTCGAAGCTGCGGAGACCGTCGGAGGGGGTGCCCGCACCGAGGAGCTCACCCTTCCGGGCTTCCGGCACGATCCGTGTTCCGCCGTGCACCCTCTGGGTATCGGCTCGCCCGCCTTCGACGCGATGCCGCTGGCCCGGCACGGCCTCGAATGGCTGCAGCCCCAGCTGGCGCTCGCCCACCCCTTCCCCGACGGATCCGCCGCCGTGCTCACCCGGTCGGTGGGGGAGAGCGCCATGTCGCTCGGCCCCGAGGACGCGGGCGCGTACCGCAGGCTGGTCGCGCCCTACACCGGCCACTGGGACACACTCGCCGCGGACTTCCTGCGCACCCCGTGGGACGGGCTGCCCCGTGACCCGTACCGCTGGGCGCGCTTCGGCCTCGACGCGATCCAGCCCGCCACGCTCCTCTCCCGCCGGTTCAAGGGCGCCAGGGCGCGCGGACTCATCGCCGGGCTCGCCGCCCACGCCATCGCACCCACCAGCGGCCTCGCGACGAGCGGAGTCGCGCTGATGTTCGCGCTCGCCGCACACGAGAAGGGCTGGCCCGTGCCCCGCGGCGGCTCGCAGGCCATCTCCGACGCCCTCGCCTCGTACCTGCGTGCACAGGGGGGTGCGATCCGTACGGGCATCGAGGTGAAGCGCCTCGACGAGCTTCCGCCCGCCCGTGCGTACATCTTCGACACCTCTCCCGCCGCACTCGCCCGCATCGCCGGACTCGGCAGCGCCTACGACCGCTACCGCTACGGCGCCTCCTGCTTCAAGATCGACTACGCCCTGTCGGGCCCCGTCCCGTGGACCGCGGAGGAGGCCAGGCGGGCCGGCACGGTTCATGTCGGCCCCACGGCCGGTGAGATCGACGCCGCCCTGCGCGCCGCCGTGTCGGGCCGCGACCCGGACGTCCCCTTCCTGATCACCGCACAACCGAGCCTCGTCGACCCGTCCCGCGCCCCCGAGGGCCGCCATGTCTTCTGGGTGTACGGACACGTCCCCGCGGGCTGGGAGGGCGACGCGACGGAGGTCATCGAGCGGCAGCTGGAGCGTTTCGCCCCCGGATTCCGCGATCTCGTCCTCGCCCGCGCTATCGCCGGCCCGCCCCAACTCGCGGTGCGCAACGCCAATTACGTGGGCGGAGACATCGCGACCGGAGCGTTCGCCGGACTCCAGACGGTGATACGCCCCAAACTCGCCCGCGTCCCGTACGCCACCGCCCACCCAGCGGTCTTCCTCTGTTCCTCGGCCACCCCGCCCGGCCCCGGCGTGCACGGAATGTCCGGCCATCACGCGGCGAAGGCGGTGTGGCGCCGTCTGCGGGCCACGTGAGCGTCCCGCACGGCCCCGCCCGGCAACGGCATGATGTGCGCATGAGCAGATCTGAGGCCGTCACCGTCACCCTGGCCCGCGGCGACATCACCCGTCAGAAGGCCGACGCCCTTGTCAACGCCGCGAATTCGAGTCTCCTCGGCGGGGGCGGCGTCGACGGCGCGATCCACCGCCGCGGCGGCCCGGAGATTCTGGCCGCCTGCCGTGAACTGCGCGCGTCGCAGTACGGCAAGGGGCTGCCGACCGGCAGGGCCGTAGCCACCACCGCAGGCCGGCTCGACGCCACGTGGGTCATCCACACCGTCGGTCCGGTCTGGAGCGGCGCCGAGGACCGGTCGGAGCTGCTCGCCTCCTGCTACCGCGAATCCCTGCGCGTGGCAGCGGAGTTGGGTGCGCGCACGGTGGTGTTCCCGGCCGTGTCCACCGGCATCTTCGGCTGGCCCATGGACGACGGCGCCCGCATCGCCGTCCGTACCGTGCTCGCCGAGGCGGCTCCGCCGGTCGAGGAGGTGCGCTTCGTGCTGTTCGACGCACACGCCTACGTGGAGTTCGAGGAGGCCCTGGCAGCGCAAGGCTGATGTCGGATTTCCGCCAGCCCTACTGCCGTGGATGCCCGATGCTTGAAGCATGCACACCGACACCGAGCGCTGCGTGCGGGCCGTACAGTCGAAGGACGCCCGTTTCGACGGCTGGTTCTTCACGGCAGTCCTGACCACCCGGATCTACTGCCGGCCCAGCTGTCCCGTGGTGCCGCCCAAGGTCCGCAACATGACGTTCTACCCCAGCGCCGCGGCCTGCCAGCAGGCCGGATTCCGGGCCTGCAAGCGATGCCGGCCCGACACCAGCCCCGGCTCACCGGAGTGGAACGCCCGAGCCGACTCCGTGGCCCGCGCCATGCGTCTCATCCAGGACGGGGTGGTCGACCGGGAGGGCGTACCGGGTCTCGCCGCGCGGCTCGGCTACTCGGCCCGGCAGATCGAGCGCCAGCTGCTCGCGGAGCTCGGCGCGGGCCCGCTCGCGCTGGCCCGCTCCCAGCGTGCCCAGACCGCGCGGGTACTGATCGAGACGACCGGACTCCCCATGGCCGAGGTGGCGTTCGCGGCCGGGTTCGCCTCCATCCGCACCTTCAACGACACCGTCCGCGAGGTCTTCGCGCTCGCCCCCGGGGAACTGCGCACCCGTGCCGCACGCGGCGCCGGAGCGGCCGAGGCCCCCGGAGTCATCACCCTGCGGCTGCCGTACCGCGCCCCGCTCAACCCCAGCAACCTCTTCGGGCACCTCGCCGCGACGGCCGTCCCCGGGGTCGAGGAATGGCGTGACGGCGCCTACCGCCGCACGCTCACCCTCCCGCACGGACACGGCATCGTGGCGCTCACACCGCGGCCCGACCACATCGCCTGCCGGCTCTCCCTCACCGACCCCCGTGATCTCACCCAGGCCATCAGCCGGTGCCGCAGGCTGCTCGACCTGGACGCGGACCCCGTGGCCGTGGACGAGCAGTTGCGCTCCGATCCGCTGCTCGCGCCGCTGGTCGACGCGGCCCCCGGCCGCCGTGTGCCGCGCACGGTCGACGCCGCGGAGTTCGCCGTGCGCGCGGTGCTCGGCCAGCAGGTCTCCACGGCCGCCGCCCGCACCCACGCCGCCCGCCTGGTCACCGCCCACGGTGTGCCCGTCGACGACCCCGAGGGCGGCCTCACCCATCTCTTCCCGTCCCCGGAGGCCCTGGCCGTACTCGATCCCGAGACCCTCGCCCTGCCGCGCAGCCGCCGCACCACGCTCACCACCCTGATCGGGGCGCTCGCCGACGGCACGCTCCACCTGGGGGAGGGCACCGACTGGGACGCGGCCAGGGCCGAACTGGCCGCGCTGCCGGGCTTCGGCCCCTGGACGGTCGAAGTGATCGCCATGCGCGCGCTCGGGGACCCGGACGCCTTCCTCCCCACCGACCTCGGCATCCGCCGGGCGGCCGAGCAGCTCGGCCTCCCCGCGACCCCCGCGGCGCTCACCGCACGCGCCGCGCAGTGGCGGCCCTGGCGTGCGTACGCGGTGCAGTACCTGTGGACCGTCGACAACCACCCCATCAACCACCTGCCCGTCTGAGGGCGTAAGGACGAACCATGACCGCCACACCCACGGTGACCAGGCAGCACACGGTCATCGACAGCCCGTACGGGGCCCTCACCCTGGTCGCCACCGACGGCGCACTGGCCGGCCTGTACATGACCGGACAACGCCACCGGCCGCCGGAGGAGACCTTCGGCGAGCCCGACCCGCGGCCCTTCACCGAGACGGTCCGCCAGCTGGACGCGTACTTCGCCGGAGAGCTGAGGACGTTCGACCTGCCGCTGCACCTGGGCGGCACCCCGTTCCAGCGCGGCGTCTGGGCCGGGCTCCAGCAGATTCCGTACGGCGAGACCTGTTCGTACGGTGAACTGGCCGAACACCTCGGCAAGCCCGGCGCCTCCCGTGCGGTGGGCCTCGCCAACGGCAAGAACCCGATCGGGATCATCGTCCCCTGCCACCGGGTCGTCGGAGCGTCGGGAAGCCTCACGGGGTACGGCGGCGGGCTGGAGCGCAAGCAGCGGCTGCTGGACTTCGAGCGGGGGACCGGGGACGAGGTACAAGCCCTGTTCTGAGGGCCCGACCGGCCCCTCGTACGGATCAGCCCGTGAAGATCTCGACGACCGACCAGATCGCGAGTCCGAGCATGCACACCCCGCCGATGCGCTGCACGGTCTTCAGAGGCACCCGCTTGGCGATGAAGCGCCCGGCCAGCAGGGCCAGCGCCGAGACGGACATGAGGGCGGCGGCGGCCCCGACGGCCGTGGACCAGGTGCCGTTGCTCGCGGCGAGGTTCGCGGTGGTGATCTGCGTCAGGTCGCCCCACTCGCTGATGAAGACGGCCATGAAAGCGGTCGAGTAGACCGGCCAGAAGCCGGTCACGGTCTTGATCTCGTCCTCGTCGTCCTCGTCACCGCCGCCACTGCGCAGCAGCATGAACGCGCCGAAGGCGAAGAGGCAGGCCGAGACCAGCTTGACGATCCAGTCGGGCAGGAGACCGATCAGTCCTCCCGCGCCGACCGCGATGGCGACATGCACGATGAAGGCGGACGACGTGCCGAACCAGACGTACAGCGGCCGCATGCGCGTGCCCATGGCCAGGGAGGCGAACATCGTCTTGTCGGGGAGCTCCGCGAGGAAGATCAGCCCGAAGGCGGTGAGGATCGCCAGGAGGTCGAGATGCATTCCGGGTGGCTTTCTGTACGAGCCGGGCCCCGGGCCTTTCGCGAAGCGCCGCTCGGGCTTCTCGGAGGACCACTCGGCCCGGCATGACGGCAGCGCCCGCAGGACGCGGGTGTGTCATACCTGACCGAAGGTCTCGCCCGCCCGTAAGGATCTACGAGCCCGGCCACCGGGAACCCGAGGGCTCCAGCGTGTCGACGACCGGTTTGCGGGGCTACTCCCCTTCGCAGCCGTCAACACTACCCCACCCGGGGGCCCGGACCCTCGGGGGAGCTGCTCGGTACAGTCCTACGGTGATCAGCCGCGCCACCACCGGGAGTTCCTCCGCATGAGCCGCCGCACCCGCAGGCCCGCCGCCGGGCCGGGACCTTCCCGGCCCACCGTCAGCGTCTGCCGGGGCTGCTGCTGCGGCACCCCGAAGATCCCCGGTGTGGACCACGCCGGGCAGCTGGCACAGCTGCGGGAGTCCCTCGACGGGGTCGCCACCGTCCGTGCCGTGGAGTGTCTGGACGCCTGCGAGCAGGGCAACGTCATCGTGGTGCAGCCCTCCGCAGAGGGGCGCGGCGCCGGTGGCCGGCCGGTCTGGCTCGGGCTGGTGAACGATCCGCACGCCGTCGCGGACATCGTGACCTGGGCGGGGGACGGCGGACCCGGTCTCGCCGATGCGCCCGAGATCCTGGACCTGTACGTGTTCAAGCCGTCGCGCCGGGTCCAGGGAGGCCTGAAGGAGTAGGGCCGCGGCGGAAGGTGCCGCCGCGGCGCCGGCGGCCGCCGGAAGGCGTCCCCCCACCGGAGAACGGCGCCCTGATGCCCCCTACCGGCGGTCGCCCCGGCCCAGGGTGTCCTCCAGCCAGTCGAAGACGACCTCGCAGTGCTGTTGCGGCGCCATCGGGGAGCAGTGAAGCTGGGCACCGGTGGCCGCCCGCATGAGCCGGTACTCCTTGCGGGTGCGCAGCAGCTCGAAGAACTCGCGCGGCTGACCCGGGTAGAAGACCTCGTCGTCGTAGTCGAGGACCAGCGTGGGGCACGCGATGCGGCCCACGACCCCGGTGATGTCGAGCGCCATGATCCGCTGGGCCGGTGTCCAGAAGTCGGTGAAGAGACGGCCCTGCCGGGCGGCGAGCATCGCCGGGATCGAGAAGGGCTCGATCCGCTTCTTGATGACGAACTGCTCGGACGGCGTCAGTTCGGGGGCGACCTCCTCGTTCCAGATGCGGTTGGTCTCCGCCTTGTCGGGGGTGACGATGTCCCGGAGCTCCTCCGGGAAGCCCAGCCACGGGGCGAGGCAGCCCGGCAGTGCGGCCAGAGCGGCGATCCGGTGCTCGAAGGCCGCGGCGCGCGGTGCGAGGTCACCGCCCATGGACAGGCCGGTCAGCGCGATCCGGCGGGCGTCGACGTCCCCGCGACGCTCCAGCCAGTCCACGAGCGGCGAGACCACCTGCTCCCAGCGCGGGCTGAAGACGAGCTGGTCGACGAAGAGCAGCTGGCCCTGGCCGGGGCCGTCGTAGACGAGCGCGTTCCAGCCGCGGGCGAGCGCGGCGGAGACCCCGTAGGTCCACATGTCGACGTTCGGGCCGTCGCTGCCGTTGGTGAGGATGACGGTCGGCCGGGGCTTGCCCGACTCGTCGGGGCGGAAGAACCAGACGGGAATCGATGCCCCGCCCCGGTAGGGGACCTGCTCGGTGATCGCCGCCGGCGTGCACAGCCGGGCGAAGGTGTCCCAGGCCCGGCGCCCCGCCAGATACAGCTTCTTCTCGTCACCCGGGGTGTCCGAGCCGAGGACGAAGAACAGCGCCTGCCCGTAGTACTGGGCGGCCCGCAGCGAGTGGGCACGGCGTGTCTCCCGGTGGGGCGAGGCGGCTGCCGTCAGCCGTTCGCCCCAGCGCCGGAACTCCGCGGTATAGGTCTGCTCGCTCGCCCCTGCGGCGTTGATGGCGTTGACGGCGGTCAGCACCTCCCCGACCTCGGCCGCACCGTACCCGGCGCCGCCGAGCGCGAGCAGCGCGTTGAAGTTGAGCCCCGGGTCCGTGAACAACTGCATGGCACCGGGCGTCGACGACGCGGCAGGTGCCGAAGGCGGGGCGGAAGCGTCGGCGCCACGCTCCGTCACGAACGCCGGTGCCGAGCTCGCCGAGGCCGCCGACGCCGCGGACAGCACGGCCGCCCCCGCCCCGGCTGCGAGACCGGCGAGCGCGCCCCGTCGGGTGGGCGCCTGAGCACGGCCTGTGTATGCGTTCGTCATGGGACCGAACGTAGGAGCAGGCCCTTCCGGTGACCGGCCGCCACTCCCGACGGTCCTCCGAACGGACCCCCGGCAACGCCGGATCGGGTCCTGGGGGGAGGAGGAGGTGCGTCGGCCGTACGGGACGACCTCCTTGCCCAGGCCGGTGCACCGGAGCAGCGCACCACGAAACCGGCCGTCGAGGACGCGGACGGGCACAGCCAACGGTTGTCCTCCGGCAGGTGCCGGAGGACAGGACCGGGATGAACCGTGTCCACCTCGACGCCCCTGCGGCTCCGGAACCACAGGGAGACGAGCGGATGGCGGCGCCGGCGGTCGAGTGCGACCGGCTCGTGACACCGGGAGGGAGGCGGGACACCCGCCGCACGGCGGCGACTCGCCGCGCCGGGCGGCGGAGTCAGTGGGGCATGGCGGCAGCTCAACGGCAGGCCAGGGCGGTCATGGACAGCCATGGGCAGAGAGGGGGTGGTCCGGATAGGGTCGGGGCGGCGCGACTGCCTGTTCGAAAGCAAAGGATGCAAGGTGACGGACGGAGCAGTGATCGAGACCGCCCGCGTGCTCGTCGCGGCGGACAAGTTCAAAGGCTCGCTCACGGCCGTACAGGTCGCGGAGCGGGTGACGGCCGGACTGCGGCGCGTCGTCCCCGAGGTGCGGGTCGAGACCCTGCCCGTGGCGGACGGCGGCGACGGCACGGTCGCGGCGGCGGTGGCCGCCGGGTTCGAGCGCCGCGAGGCGCGGGTGACCGGACCGCTGGGCACACCCGTCGACGCGGCGTACGCGGTGCGCGGCACCACGGCCGTGGTGGAGATGGCCGAGGCATCGGGCCTTCAGCACCTCCCGGCGGGGCAGTTCGCCCCGCTCACGGCCACCACGTACGGCTCCGGCGAACTGCTGCGGGCCGCACTCGACGCGGGCGCACGGACGATCGTGTTCGGGGTCGGCGGCAGCGCCACCACGGACGGCGGCGCCGGCATGCTCGCCGCGCTCGGTGCCCGCTTCCTGGACGCGGACGGCAAGCCCGTCGGCCCCGGCGGCGGAGGGCTCGCGGAGCTTGCCGAGGCCGATCTGTCGGGGCTCGACCCCCGGCTGACGGACATCGACCTGATCCTGGCCAGCGACGTGGACAACCCGCTGACCGGCCCGAAGGGCGCCCCCGAGGTGTACGGGCGGCAGAAGGGCGCCACCGAGGACGACATCGCGGTCCTCGATGCGGCGCTCGCCCACTACGCCTCCGTCCTGGGACCCGAGCACGCCGCGCTTCCCGGGGCGGGCGCCGCCGGAGGCATCGGCTACGGCGCGCTGGTCGCCTTGGGGGCACGCTTCCGGCCCGGCATCGAGGTCATGCTCGACGTCCTGGGCTTCGCCCCGGCGCTCGCCCGCGCCACGCTCGTCGTGACCGGCGAAGGATCGCTCGACGAGCAGACCCTGCACGGCAAGGCACCGGCGGGCGTCGCCGCGGCGGCCCGTGCCGCGGGCGTGGAGGTCGTCGCCGTCTGCGGACGGCTCGCCCTGCCGCCCGAGGCGCTGGAAGGGGCCGGGATCCGGCGTGCCTACGCCCTGACGGAACTCGAACCCGATCCGGCGGTCTCCATGGCACAGGCCGGCCCCCTGCTCGAACGCGTGGCCGAGGCGATCGCCCGCGACTTCCTGTCGTGACGCACAGCCTCCTGTCGTGACGCACAGCGGTGAGGGGCGGGCCCGCCCCTCACCGCGGCGTCGCCACCGACAGCCGGAAGGCCTCCAGGGCCAGCATGACCTCGACCAGCTCGCGCGGCCGTGACAGCGACCGTGACGTCAGCTGCTCCAGCCGCCGCAACCGGTTCAGCACGGTGTTGCGGTGGCAGTACAGGAGGCCCGCCGCCCGCCCCGCGGACCCCCCGCAGTCCAGCCAGGCCTCCAGCGTCCGCACCAGCAGGTCCCGGTCGGCCGGGTCCAGGCCCAGCAGCGGGCCGAAGACACTCGCGACCAGCCGGGCCGCGAGCTCCGGCCGGCTCACCACCAGCGCTGCCGGCAGCCGCTCCTCCAGCCGCACGATCCGGGCCGTGCCCGGGGGACAGGTCAGCAGGGCCACATCGGCCAGCCGGCGCGCCGACCCAAGCTCGGCCAGCGAGTTCACCGCCGGGCTGATCCCGCCCGGACCCGGACACCGCTCCACCATGACCGCGACGAGCTCGTCCGTACCCCGCTCTCCCAGGGCCACGACCACGATCTCGCAGTCCGCCCGCATCCGCCGGAGGAACGTCATCCCGTCCGCGTCCATGACCGGACGGGCCGGCCCGCCCCCCGTCCGCAGCACCGCCACCGCGTAACGGCCCTGCTCCGGCAGCCCCAGACCGGCCGCCGCACGCGCCGCGAGTCCCGGCGTGGACCGGTCCTCCAGGAGGGCGTCGAGCAGCGCCTGGACCCGTTCGTCACTGCGCCGCTGCATGTCATCGCTCCGTTCCGCAGCCGGGCCGCTCATGGCTCGTGACGATGCCACCCGCCGCGAGGCGTACGACAGCGGATGTGCGCGCCTCTGTGCGCGTGCACAACCGCACCCTTCCCACGCTGGTCAGCCGCAGCGATTGCGCCGCGGACCGTGGACGCGCGGCCCGCCCCCCTGCTGGTCTGTGGCACCACAACGACCAGTCGGAAGGAGGAGGACGCATGGCAACGCTCGAGATCCGCGAACTGTCCGTGGGCTACGGCCCGGTACGGGCACTGCGCGACGTCTCCGTCGACGTGCCGGCCGGCGCGATCACCGCGGTACTCGGCGGCAACGGCGCCGGTAAGACCACGCTGCTGCGGGCCGTGTCGCGGACCCTCGGCTTCCACCGCGGGACGGGCACGGGCACCATCCGCTTCGACGGCGTACCCCTGGACGGGCTGAGCCCCGCCCAGGTGGTGGCCGCAGGAGTGATCCAGGTGCCGGAGGGGCGACAGGTGTTCGCCCGGATGACGGTGGCGGACAACCTGCGGGCCGGTGCACTCGGTGCCCGGGGCGGGCGCAAGGCGACGACCGCGGCCCTCTCACGCGTACACGAGCTGTTCCCCGTCCTCGCCCAGCGCGCCCACCAGCGTGCCGGGCTGCTGTCCGGTGGGGAGCAGCAGATGCTGGCGATGGGACGGGCCCTGATGGCCGGGCCACGCCTGCTCCTGCTCGACGAACCGTCCCTCGGCCTCGCGCCGTTGATGGCGGCCAGGATCGCCGAGACGATCCAGGAGATCAACGCGGCGGGCACCTCCGTCATGCTCGTCGAGCAGAACGCGGCGATCGCGCTCAGGCTCGCCTCCACGGCGTACGTCCTGGACGTCGGCGAGGTCGCCATCGAGGGCCCGGCCGACGATCTCGCCGCCTCCGACGAGGTACGCCGCCGCTATCTGGGCGTCGTCGACGAGGAGGCGGCCGAGGTCGCGCGGCAGGCCGTCGGCGGACCCTCACGCACCCTGAGCAGGTGGTCCGCGTGACAACCGCTCCGGCCACCACGGCCCCCGTCACCGCCCCGGCCGCACTCGCCGTGCGCGACGTGACCGTCCGCTTCGCCGGGCTCACCGCCCTCGATGCGGTCTCGTTCACCGTCGAACCCGGCAGCGTGCACGCCGTCATCGGACCCAACGGCGCCGGCAAGTCCACCACCTTCAACGTGCTCTCCGGCGTCTACCGCGCCACCTCCGGTTCGGTGCACCTCGGGTCCACCGAACTCACCGGCCTCGCCCCGCACAAGATCGCCGGCCTCGGCGTCGCGCGCACCTTCCAGAACCTGGCGCTGCCCCCGCACGCCACCGTCGCCGACAGCCTGCTGCTCGGCCGGCACCGCCTCACCCGCGCCGGGTTCCTCGCCAGCGGACTGCGGCTGCCGTCCGCGGCCCGCGAAGCGCGGCGCCATCGCGAACGGGTCCGAGAAATAGCCGAGTTCATCGGCCTGGACAAGGAGCTGGAGCGGCCCGCCGGTGCACTCCCGTACGGGAAGCAGAAGCTCGTCGAGCTCGGCCGTGCGCTCTGCATGGAGCCGCAGGTGCTGCTGCTCGACGAGCCCATCGCCGGTATGACGGCCGACGAACGCCGTCGCGTCGCGGCCGTCGTCGCGGACGTACGCGACAGCCTCGGCATCTCCATCGTGCTCGTCGAACACGACATGGGTGTGGTGATGCGGCTCGCGGACGCCGTGACCGTACTCGACTTCGGACGCAGGATCGCGGGCGGCACCCCCGCCGAGGTCCAGAACGATCCGGCCGTCGTCCAGGCCTACTTGGGGACACAGGAATGACCACCTTCATCGAACTCCTCCTCGGCGGACTCTCCATCGGATCGGTCTACGCACTGATCGCGCTCGGCTTCGTCGTCATCTTCAAGGCCACCGAGGTCGTCAACTTCGCCCACGCCTCCCTCCTGCTGGCGGGCGGATACGTCACCGCCGTACTGCACGACGACATCGGCTTCTGGCCGGCGCTCGGCGTCGGGATCGCGGGCGCCGCGGTCGTCGGCTCCGCCGTCGAGTTCTTCGTGATGCGCCGCTACCGGGGCAGCGACCACAGCGTCCTCGCCATCGTCACCATCGGCGTCGACATCCTCATCACCACGGAACTCACCCGCCAGATGGGCACCGAGGTCCTGTCGCTCGGTGACCCCTGGGGGGACGACGTCGTCACCATCGGCGGCGTCACCCTGGCCGAGACCCGCATCGCGGCCTTCGTCGTCGCGGGGCTCCTCATCACGGTGTTCCTGCTCGCATTCCGCTACACCTCGTGGGGCGTGTCGATGCGGGCCGCCGCCGAGAACCCGCAGACCGCGGCCCTGATGGGCATCAAACTCGGCCGGGTGTCGCTGTCGGCCTGGGCGGTCGCCGGGGCACTCGCCGCGGTCGCCGCGCTGTTCCTCACCGTCTTCCCCACCCCGGGCCTCGAGCGGGCCACCTCCTTCGCCGCCCTCAAGGCCTTCCCGGCGGCGATCCTCGGTGGCCTCGACTCGACGACGGGTGCGCTGGTCGGAGGGCTCATCGTCGGAGTCACCGAGTCACTCGCCACCGGCTACCAGAGCGATCTCTCCTTCCTGGGACGCGGCATCGGAGACCTCGCGCCCTATCTCGTGATGGTGATCGTCCTGCTCATCCGGCCCGCGGGACTCTTCGGTACGAAGGAGCTGGCCCGTGTCTGAAACCGTCAAGGACGCCGGGACGCCCGCCGAAGCCGGCGTCACCCAGGCTCCCGTGCCGCCCGGCTCGGGGCGGTCGCTCACCGGAAGGCTGCGGCACCCCCGTCCCTACCTGTGGCTCGCCGGCTCCGTCCTGCTCCTCCTGTTCCCGTTCTACCTGGACCGCTTCTGGCTCCAGGCCGGACTCTTCGCGATGGCCGCCGCGATCGGGGCGATCGGCCTCAACCTGCTCACCGGCAGCACGGGCCAGCTCTCCATGGGCCACGCCTTCTTCCTCGCCGTGGGGGCGTACGGCTACTGCATCCTGGCCGGTGAGAGCAGCAGCGAGAACGGCCACGAACTCTCCGGCCTGGGCCTGCCCACCTGGCTCGCCGCGATCCTCGCCGTCCTGCTGGCGGGAGCGGTGGGCGGACTGTTCAGCCCGATCGCCGGCCGGCTGCGCGGCGCGTACCTCGGTATCGCCACGCTCGCGCTGATCTTCATCGGCCAGCACGTGCTGTTCAACGCGGGCTCACTCACCGGCGGTTTCAACGGCCGTGCCGTGCCCCCGCTCTCACTGTTCGGGTTCACCTTCGACGACACCGAGGTGGTCGTCGCCGCGGTGCCCTTCGAGTCCTCCGAGAAGCTCTGGTACGTGGGACTGCTCGCCCTCGCCCTGAGCGGGCTCTTCGCCCGCGGGGTGCTGCGCGGCAGGCCCGGCCGGGCGCTCAACGCCATCCGCGACCACCGGATCGCCGCAGGCGTGATGGGCGTGCCGGTGGCCAAGTACCGGGCGGGGGTCTTCGTCCTCTCCTCGATGTACGCGGGCCTCGCAGGTGTCCTGCTCGCGCTGGTCTTCCAGCGGACCGTGCCCGAGTACTTCGGCATGGTCCTGTCCCTCGAGTACCTCGCCATGATCGTCATCGGCGGGCTCGGCAGTGTCGCGGGGGCCGTCGTCGGCGCCGCGTTCGTATCGCTGCTCCCGCAGGTGCTCACCCACTACAGCGACTCCCTGCCCCTGGTGTCCGCCCCCGGTACGGGCGGACTCACACCGGGTGAGGCGTCCCGCTATCTGTACGGCGCCGCGGTGGTCGCGGTGGTCCTGTTCCTGCCCGGCGGCCTTACGCGTCTGAAGAATCCAGGGGAGAAGAAATGAAAATGCGTGTGTACGGAGCGGTCCTTGCGGCGCTCACCCTCACCCTCGTCGGGTGCAGCGAGAAGGCCGGGAAGGGGGATGCCGCCGGTACGGACAAGAGCGGCGTGAAGACCGGTGAAGGGGTCACCGACTCCAAGATCACCCTCGGAGCCCTCACCGACATGACAGGGGTGTACGCATCGCTCGGCAAGAGCGTCACCCAGGCCCAGCAGCTGTGGGTGAAGGAGACCAACGCCGCGGGCGGCATCTGCGACCGGCAGATCGAACTGACCGTCCGCGACCACGGCTACGACCCGCAGAAGGCCATCGCGGCCTACACGGAGCTGGAGCCGGATGTGCTGGGCTTCGCCCAGTTCATCGGTTCCCCGTTCGTCGCCGCCGTCGAGCAGCGCATCGACGGCCAGGACAAGGGCATCGTCCTGCCGCAGGCATGGTCGGCGAACCTCCTCGGCTCCAAGTACGTCCGGGTCATCGGCGCCACGTACGACGTCGAGACGATCAACCTGGTCGACTTCCTGCTCGACGAGAAGCGCGTCGCCAAGGGCGACAAGATCGGTCACGTGTACTTCGAGGGCGACTACGGCGAGAACGCCCTGGCCGGCTCCAAGTACGCGGCGAAGGAGGCGGGCCTCACCGTCGTCGAGCAGAAGATCAAGCCGACCGACAACGACATGACCGCCCAGGTCTCCGCGCTCAAGCAGGCGGGCGTCAAGGCGATCGTCATCAGTGCCGGACCGCGTCAGGCGGCCTCACTGGTCGGCGTCGCCGCCGCCACGGGCTTCAACGTCCCCGTCGTGGGCAACAACTCGGCCTACGCGCCGCAGCTCCTGGCGACCCAGGCGGGCCCGGCCCTGCAGAAGGACTACTACATCGGTTCCTCCACCCTGCCGATCGGTGACGCGGCGGCGGGCCCGTCCAAGCTCTCCAAGGCGTACGCGGCCCAGTACCCGAAGGACGGCCTCGACAACGGAGTTGTCGCCGGATACAACGCGGCGGCCGTCTTCGGGGAGGCGCTGAAGAAGGCCTGTGAGTCCAAGGACCTGACCCGCGAGGGTGTCGACAAGGCCCTGCTCACCATCAAGGGCTTCGGCAGCGACTTCGGGATCTCGCACGACTTCACCGACCCCGCGGCCCCGTCGACCAACCAGACCGTCATCATGAAGCCGGATGCCAAGACCCCCGGTGGTCTCAAGGTGGTCCGCCCGGCCGAGGTGTCGCCGGCCGCGGAGGGCTTCGCGTCCAAGTCCTGACCCCCCGTACGCAGTGACGGGCCCGGCCGTGAAGGCCGGGCCCGTCACTGCGTCGTCGGATCAGCTGGTGTAGGCCTCCAGTTCGGAGAGCTGGGCCGCCGGCCAGCCGGTGTTCCCGGTGAAGGTCAGCCGCACGTAGCGGGTCGGCGTCCCCGGCAGGGTGACGGTCGCGGTGTTGCCGCTCGACGGGTTGAAGGTGTAACCCGCCGATGCCTTCAGCGAGTTGTACGTGGAGTTGTCGGTGCTGCCCGTGACGCCGATGGTCTGCGTGCGGGTGGCCCAGGCGGCGGCCGGGGGCAGTTTCAGCACCAGCCGCTTGACGGCCTTGGCGGCGCCGAGGTCCACGGTGACGGACTGCGGGAAGGCGTTGTTGCGGCTCTCCCAGTAGCTGTTGGCGTTGCCGTCCACCGCGTTGGCCGCGCCGTACACATCGACGTGACTGGTCTCGGTGACCGTACGTCCCTGGGCGAGGTTGCCCGTCTCCTCGGGCGGGTCCGTCGGGTCCGGGGGGTCGGTCGGGTCGGGCGGGTCCGTGGGACCGCCGCTCCCGGGCACCCCGCCGTTGGTCCACACCGGGTCCGGCCAGACACCGGTGCAGGCGGGCGGGTTCGCGTACCAGCCGGAGTTGCCGGTGCCCTGGGTGATCTGGAAGCCGCTGCCGACGCAGTTGTGGATCGGGTTGGACTGGGCGATGTGCGTGGCGACGACCTTGTTGAACGAGGCCGTGCCCGGCGACTGGATCTGCAGGGCGTACGTACCGGCGCCGTCGATCTTGATGTTGTCGAAGTGCAGCCCGTTGGACGCGCCCTCGATCAGGTGGATCGCGGCGTAGGAACTGTCCAGGATCTCGCTGTCGGTGATGTTGATCGTGGCGTTGCTGATCGGCTCGTTGAGACCGCTGAACCAGATCGCACCGACGCCGAAGCGCCAGTTGAAGTCGTTGTTGCCGGTGCGGATCAGGGTGTTGCGGGCGGCCGTGTGGGTGCCCGAGACCGCGGTGCCCCGACCGGAGTTGACGCCCGGATAGCGGTTGGCGATGTGCAGCCCGCCGCCGTTGCTGATGGTGTCCGACATGACGTTGTCGGAGATCGTGATGTCCTTGCCGCCGTAGGTCACGATGTTGTTGGCGAGGATCGGCAGGATCACGGTGTTGAACGTGAACTTGTTCTTCACGTTCGGGATGTTCTCCGCCCACATGGCCAGACCGTCGTCACCGGTGTTGCGTACGAAGGTGTTGGTCACGGTGGAGTTCGTGACGCCGTAGTGGAAGTTGACGCCGTCGGCGGTCTGGTCCAGGATCCGGCTGTTCCTGATGGTGAAGTTGTCCATCGGACCGTCCATCCAGGCGCCGCACTTGGTGTGCTGCATCCAGACGTTGTCGACGACGGAGTTCGACATGGCCCCGCCGATGGCGTTGACCTGGTCGTCGTCCACGCGCTCGCGGATGTCGCCGATGATGGCGAAGTCCTTGAGCGTGACGTTGCTGCTGCCGCCCTGGGCCGCGTACTTGCCGTAGACGCCGACCGCCTTGCTCCGGTCCGTGGGGTGGCGCCCGGTCAGCACGCTGTACCAGGGACCGGCGCCCCGCAATGTCACCTTGTCGACGACGATGTGGTCGTTGACCTGGAAGGTGCCCTGCGGGATGTACACCTCCTTGCCCTGGGTGCGGCCCGCGTCGACCGCCGCCTGGAACTTCGCGGTGGAGTCGGTGTTGCCCGTCGGGTCGGCACCGAAGTCACCCACCACGTCCAGGGCGCCGGAGGGCTTGCCGACCGGCGCGCCGACCTGCTCGAAGTCCGCCAGGTCGATCGTGAAGGAGGGGGAGTTCGCGGTCGAGGTCACCTGGAGCCGGACCTTCGTACCGGCGGCCAGCGTGGACCCGAACATGGTGCGGGTCTCGTCGTAGAAGTGGTGCGGGTTGGTGTCGCCCGGGTTGTTGTTGAAGGGGTACCCGCCGTAGTACCACCCGTACTTCGAGGTCACCGGCACGCTCTTGAGCGAGGAGCCGTTCACCCGCAGGTCGATCGAGGCGTCCCGGCCCGTTCCGGCGGCGTTGTCCGGCAGTGAGTAGCGGAAGGTCATCGCGTTCGCGGGGGCCGTGAGGGTGAACTCCACGTACTCACCCGCCGAGTCGAGCGTGACGGCCTGCCGGCCCGATGCCTCCGAGGGCAGCGAACCGTACAGCCGGTCGGGGCCGATGAGCGCGCCGTTGGTCGCGGCGTACTCGGCTTCCTGTTCCGTGAACGGAACGGTCGCACCCCGGCCGGGTATCCCGACGGGCGACGGTGCGGGGACACCGGCGGCCTGGGCGGGCGGTGCGCCGGCCATCACGACGGCGGCGGCGGTGCCGACGGCGGCGAGGGCCAGGGAGAGGGATGCGGACAGGGAGCGCCTGAGCAGGCGCCGTCCAGGTGGTGAGGTCACGTGTCGGTCGTCCTTGCGGCTCGTGGGGGCTCTGCGGACGCCCCACAGGCTAGGAGCATCTCCGCAAGGAAGTCCACGCTGCTGCGCAAGATTTTGTGTTCAGAGCTCAAATTAATGACTCAGTCGCGTGAATACTGGGCTCGCTCCGGTGAGGGCTCCTTGTGCGTGCCGATCGTCCGGAGGTGTCGCCCGGGTGTGGCGGGTGCGGTCGGGGTGTGCGGGACCGGTGCGGCTTCCGCTCGGCTCCCGATGACCCGCGCGGCGCCTTCAAGAGGTGAAGATTGACATGCCCATTGACAGTGCATCCGCCGTGCTGGCTTCATGTAAGCGACGAATGGGAGCGCTCCCATGATCCTTTGCCTGCCTTACCCCATGAAAGGCAACGACGGATGAAGTTATCGATGAGAAAGCGCCTGGGCGCGGCGGTCGCCGCAGCCGTCACAGCGACAGCCGTGCTGATGACCCTGTCGGGCCCGGTCGCTGCCCAGGCGGCGACAGGCTCACCGCCGGCGACCGCGGCAGTCCCCGCCGCGCAGACGAAGGCCGCTGCCGGAAGCGGCAAGGACTGGCTGCACACCGAGGGCAACCGGATCGTCGACGAGCAGGGCAACCGGGTCTGGCTGACCGGCGCCAACTGGTTCGGCTTCAACGCCACCGAACGCGTCTTCCACGGACTGTGGTCCGCGAATCTGGAGACGGTCACCAGGCAGATGGCGGAACGGGGCATCAACATCGTCCGCGTACCGATCTCCACCCAGCTCCTGCTGGAGTGGAAGGAGGGCCGGGCCGCGGTCTCCAGCGCGGTCAACACGTGGGCGAACCCCGAGCTCAAGGACAGGACGACCCTCCAGGTGTTCGACGCCTTCCTCGCGGTGTCGGAGAAGTACGGCATCAAGGTGATGCTCGACGTACACAGCGCGGAGGCCGACAACTCCGGCCACGTACACCCCGTGTGGTGGAAGGGGGCGATCACCACCGAGCAGTTCTACTCCGCCTGGGAGTGGGTGACCGCCCGCTACCGGACCAACGACACCCTCGTGGCGATGGACATCAAGAACGAGCCGCACGGCAAGCAGTCCGACAGCCCGCGGGCGAAGTGGGACAGCTCCACCGACCAGGACAACTTCAAGTACACCTGCGAGACCGCGGGTAGACGCATCCTCGCGATCAACCCCGATGTCCTCGTCCTGTGCGAGGGCATCGAGATCTACCCCAAGGACGGCGCGAACTGGTCCTCCACCACCGCGACGGACTACCACGGCATGTGGTGGGGCGGGAACCTGCGGGGCGTCGAGGACCACCCGGTCGACCTCGGTGCCCAGCAGGACCAGCTCGTCTACTCGCCGCACGACTACGGGCCACTGGTCTACCAACAGCCCTGGTTCCAGGGCGAGTGGAGCCGCACCACACTGGAGCGCGACGTCTGGGACCCGAACTGGCTCTTCGTGCACAAGACCGGTACCGCACCCCTGCTCATCGGTGAATGGGGCGGCTTCCTCGACAACGGCCCGAACCAGAAGTGGATGACGGCGCTGCGTGACCTCATCGTCGAGAACGGGATCCACCAGACCTTCTGGTGCATCAACCCCAACTCCGGTGACACGGGCGGGCTGTTGAACCACGACTGGTCCACGTGGGACGAAGCCAAGTACGCCCTGCTCAAGCCGGCGCTCTGGCAGTCGGCCGGGAAATTCGTCAGCCTCGACCACCAGGTCAGGCTCGGCGGCGCGACCTCCACCACCGGTATCAGCCTGGGCGACCTGTACGGCGGCTGAGTCCAGAACAGCGCTCACAGCACCACCCGTTGACCGTCCCGGGGCGCCGATGAAACCCCACCGCCTCGGCACCCCGGGACTCCCACGGCACATCCCCGGCCCTCCGGGCCACCGACTTCCTCGAACGCACCTCGGCCGGCCTCACCGCTCCGGCGGTGGCGGAGCGCCCGTCCCCAGGGCGTTGATGAGGAGCAGGGCGATGTCATCGGTGCCGGGTGTGTACCGCTCCGCGTACCGCACGAGCGTGTCGGCCACGTCGTCCATGTCCTGGTCGAGCGCCAGCGCGAAGTGCTCGGCCAGCTCGGCCGTCGCGTCGTCGAAGTCCACCCCCGGAGTCTCCACGAGGCCGTCCGTGAACAGGGCGAGCGTCGCACCCGGCGGCAGTGCGATCTCGGCCGTCGGGTAGCGGGACGCCGGGTCGATGCCCAGCAGGAGGCCGGGCGGCAGCTCGAGCACCGCCGTCTGTCCGTCCGGCTGCCGCAGGAGCGGTGCGGGGTGACCGGCGGTGGCCAGGACCGCACGGTGCCCGGCGAGGTCGAGATGGACGTACAGACAGCTGGTGAACAGGCCGGGATCGAGATCGGTGAGCAGCCGGTTGGTGCGTGCGAGCACTTCGTCGGGCGGTGCTCCGGCGGAGGCGTGCACGGCTGTACGGACCTGGCCCATGAGCGCGGCGGCGTTCACGTTGTGGCCCTGCACGTCGCCGATGGCTGCCGCGGCCGTCGTGTCGTCCAGCCGGATCAGGTCGTAGAAGTCCCCGCCGATGCCCGTGCCGCGGGCGGCCGGGAGGTAGCGGGCTGCGACGTCCAGCCCGGGGATGCGGGGCAGGGTGTGGGGGAGGAGGTGTGCCTGCAGGCTGTGCGCGAGCCTGTCCTTGGTGTCGTAGAGGCGTGCGCGGTCGAGCGCCTGGGCCATCAGGCCGGCGATGGACGTGAGCAGGGCACGTTCCTCGGGCGGGAAGTCGTGGGGCCGGTCGTAGGAGAGCACCAGTGAGCCGATGGGGTGCCCGGAGACGACCAGGGGGAGAAAGGCGCAGGCGGCGACCGTCTCCCGGAGGACGAGTGCGGGGTAGGCGCGCTCCAGCTCCCGCGCAGTGGCGAAGAAGGCGGGGACGCCCGTGGTCAGCACGTGCGCGGCGGGGTTGTCCGCGGACAGCGGCACACCGTCGAAGCCTTCCAGGAGCGCGGCCCGGCTGCCGCGGCCGCCCTCGATCCGCAGCCGTCCCTGGTCCGATGTCAGCACGATGAGGGAGTGGATCCGGAAGGCGGGCATGAGCTGGTCGCCGGCCAGCTCGATCACGTCCCGGGTGCCGACGGCCTCGGTGAGGGTCGCGGCGAGGTGCATCAGGTGGTAGAGGGCGGTGGCCCGGCTGGGCGTCGAGGGTGTCGGTGCCGCCTGCGGCAGCGGGGAGTCCGCCGAGTCGGGTTTGACGGCGGGAAGGATCCGGACGCTGATGCCCGTGGCGTTCGGGAAGAGGTGGAAGGAGAGCCACCGGTCCGGGGGGCGCAGAGCGGTGAAGGACGTCTGCTGGCGGCTGATGACCGCGGCCCGGTAGTGGTCCTCGATGGCGGGATTGTCCATCCAGGGGAGCGACACCCACGGCAGGGTGCCCAGGACGTCCTCAGGGCGGGCCCCGAGCAGCTCCGCGGCCGCGGGGGTGAGGAAGCTGACGGTCCCGTCCATCTTCAGTGCGCAGCTTCCCCCGGGCAGCCGCCGGACGAACTCCATCGCTGCCGAGCCCTCGGCCGGATCAGGGACCGGCGGCTCCGGCGGGGGCAGCACCCGCGGCTGGGCCCCCGGCAGCACGGGGTGGCCGATGCTCTCGGACTGCTGCATGAGCATGCCGATGTTGCGGCAGCCGCGGACCACGGCATCACGTTCCCGGGGCGCCAGCTGAGGCGGGTGCGAGCCGGGCCACAGCAGGACCAGCCCGCCCCAGTCGGTGTCTCCCGTACGGATCGGCGCGGCGGCCAGCGAGAACCGGTACGGCAGGACCAGGGCGGGGCGAGGGTAGCGGCGCGCCAGTTCCTCCTGGCTGCCGAGCCAGATCAGACACCGGTGGCGCACGGCGTCGGACACCGGTATCGGTGCGGACAGCGTGACCCGGTTCCAGGGAATGGCCAGCTGGCCCGGCGCTCCGGCCAGCACCGTCAGGCGCAGTGTGGTCTCGTTCTTCGGCAGCAGGTACAGCATGGCCACGGAAGCGCCGGCCTCCCGGACGACATGGGCCACGGGGTCGTCCAGAAGCTCCGTGCCGGAACCCGTGGCGGCGACGGAGGCCTCATGGTTCTGCACGTCCTCCAGCCTCCCCTGTGACAAGCGGCTGCGCACCCGCTGGCGGGACAGGGCGTGTACGAGCCCGGGTCGAACCGGCTGGACGAGTTGGACGGTGCCTCCCACGCGGCCGGGAGGTGTGTGGGGTGGGTCACATTGACAGTCTCCAGGATTCTAGATCCTATAGGAAATAGAGAAAGGGAGCCGAGATGACTCACACCGCAGAAACCTGGCCGATTGCCGCCGCCCTCCTGCAGTTTCCGAACGTGGGGGCGGACGGTGTCTCCACCCAGGAACAGACCGCTCAGCAGTGGGCGGAAACGCTGCAGGAGGTCGTGGACGCGGGGTTCAGTGAGGTCGACCTCACGGACGGCTGGCTCCGACCGGGTGACCTCGCCCCCGCGCGCATCGAGGAACTGAGGAAGACGCTCTCCGGGATCGGTCTGACGGCTCCTGCCATCTCCGCCATCCGCCGCAGCGTCATCGACCCCGTCGACGGCGATGCGAACCTCGCCTACTCGCACCGCACCATCGAGGCGGCAGCCGCCCTCGGAGTCCCGCTGGTCTCGGTCGGTCTGCACCGGCCGCTCACTCCCGAGCAGCAGGCCGTGCTCTGGTTCTGGACGGTCCCGGGTCCCCAGGACCCGGTCGGTGATCGCGAGACCTGGGACAAGGCCGTCACCCGCCTGCGCGAACTCGCCGACCACGCGGCGTCGGTGGGAGTCGAGCTGTCCCTGGAGATGTACGAGGACACCTACCTCGGCACGGCCGACTCCTCGGTCGCCCTGCTCACCGACATCGGCCGCGACAACGTCGGCCTCAATCCGGATCTCGGCAACCTCATCCGGATGCAGCGCCCCATCGAGTCCTGGGAGTCGATGGTCACCAAGACGCTGCCGCACGCCAACTACTGGCATGTGAAGAGCTACTACCGCGTCGAGGACCCCGCTTCGGGAACCGTGCTGACCTCCCCGGCCCCCATGGAGTCCGGGTTCGTCAGCTACCGCCGGGCCGTCCGGATCGCCCTCGCGCACGGCTACACCGGCGCGTTCTGCGTGGAGCACTACGGCGGCGACGGCCTCAGTGTGGCCGCCTCCAACCGCGACTACCTCAGGCGCATCCTGCCCCGCCGCGCCGGCGTCTGAGCAGCGCACGGCGTCCCTCGCGATCCGGACGGCCGGCGGCGCTGGCACCGCTCCGTGCGCCGGCGGCGGTGGGGTGTGCCCCGAAGCAGGCCCCGCCTCGCTCCCGGCCGCCCCCTGCCGAGCCGCCCCGGGCGAACGACGCATTCCCGCACCCCCGTACCTCCGACAAGGAGCCCCCCTGTCATGACCCGGCTTTTCGACGACCCCGACCGCTTCAGCGAGGACCAGTTGCGGGGCTTCGCCGCGGCCTATCCGGAGCACGTCACCGTGGTGCCCGGGGGAGTCGTCCGCACCCGCCGGCCGGGTGCGGGCCGGGTCGCGGTCGTCGTCGGCGGAGGTTCCGGGCACTACCCCGCCTTCAGCGGGCTGGTGGGCGAAGGGCTCGCGTCGGGCGCCGTGGTCGGCAACATCTTCACTTCGCCGTCCGCACGGCAGGCCGAGTCCGTCGCGCGGGCAGCCGACACCGGCGGCGGAGTCCTCTTCTCGTTCGGCAACTACGCGGGCGACCGCATGAACTTCGGCATGGCCCAGGCACGGCTGCTCGACGCGGGCATCGACACCCGCACGGTCCGGGTCACCGACGACGTGGCCAGCGCCCCCGCCGAGCAGCGCGCCGAACGCCGGGGCATAGCAGGCGACTTCGCTGTCTTCAAGGTGGCCGGGGCGGCTGCCGAGGAAGGACTCGCCCTGGACGACGTCGAAGTCGCCGCCCGCCACGCCAACGACCGTACGTACTCCTTCGGCATAGCCTTCGAGGGCTGCACCATGCCCGGCGCCGATACGCCGCTGTTCACGGTCCCCGAGGGCAAGATGGCCATCGGCCTCGGTATCCACGGTGAACCCGGCGTGCGCGACGCCGACATGGCCGATGCCCCTGCCATCGCCCGCACGCTCGTCGAACGGTTGCTCGCCGAGCGCCCCCGAGGGGCGGGAGCGCGCGTCGCCGTGATCCTCAACGGACTGGGCGCCACCAAATACGAGGAACTGTTCCTGCTGTGGGGCCACGTCGCCGACGCGCTGGCCGAGGCCGGGCTCACAGCGGTGAGGCCCGAGGTCGGCGAGCTCGTCACCAGCCTCGACATGGCCGCGTGCTCACTCACCCTGATGTGGCTCGACGAGGACCTGGAGCGCTGGTGGTGTGCCGCCGCCGACGCCCCCGGCTTCAGCCGTCTGCCCCTGCCCGAGCCCTCGGACCGGGCTCACCTCCTGCCCGAGGAACAGCCCGAGGTCCCGGTCACCGAGGGGGACGCCGAGTCGCGCGCTGCCGCTGCCGCCGTCCTGGCAGCCCTGCGCGCGCTGCGCACCGCGCTGCACGAGGCCGCCCCGGAACTCGGCCGCATCGACGCGGTCGCCGGGGACGGTGACCACGGGCGTGGCATGAGCAAGGGGATCGACGCGGCCGTGCGCGCCGCCGAGGAGGCGGACTCGCGGAAGGCGGGTGCCCGTTCGCTGCTCAGTGCCGCAGCGGACGCCTGGGCCGACGAGGCCGGGGGCACGTCCGGCGTGCTGTGGGGCGTCGCCCTGCGGGCTCTCGCCCAGGAGCTCGGTGACACCGGCCGGGCCGACGGCGTGCGCGCCGCGGCGGGTGCCCGTGCCGCTCTCGACGCGGTGACCTCGCTGGGCGGCGCGAAGCCCGGGGACAAGACCCTCGTCGACACCCTCGTCCCCCTCGTCGACACCTTCACCGCGGAGGTCGCACGCGGTGGCGACCCCCGAACCGCCTTTGCGGGGGCCGCAGTCGTGGCCACCGCCGCGGCCGCATCCACCGCGGCCCTCACGCCGCGCCTCGGTCGCGCCCGCCCGCTGGCCGAACGCAGCGTCGGTACCCCCGATGCCGGGGCGCTCTCCCTGGCCCTGTGCGCCCGCACCGTCGCGGCAGTGCTCGGCAACGGCTGAGTGACGACGGCGTACCCCGCCCGACAACCACGTTCCCACGCCAACAACTCCACGGGACATACGAGATGACGCACCATCAGAATTCTGCACCGCTCCGCATGGTCATCGGCTGCGACGACGCCGGATACGAGTACAAGGAAGCTCTCAAGGCCGATCTGGAGGCCGACCCGCGCGTCGCGTCCGTCCTCGACATCGGGGTGGCTGCGGACGAGCACACCGCGTACCCGCACATCGGTGTGGCAGCCGCCCGTATGGTCGCCGGCAAGGAGGCCGACCGTGCCCTCCTGTTGTGCGGAACCGGGCTCGGTGTCGCGATCAGCGCCAACAAGGTGCGCGGTGTCCGCGCCGTCACGGCACATGACAGCTTCTCCGTCGAGCGCGCGGTCCTGAGCAACAACGCCCAGGTCCTGACCATGGGCCAGCGGGTCATCGGCCTCGAGCTGGCCCGCCGGCTGGTGCGCGAGTGGCTCGGCTACCGCTTCGACGCGTCCTCGCCGTCGAGCGGGAAGATCGACGTCCTCGATGCCTACGACACGTCCGAGGGCTCCGGCCTCGGGGACGAGCCCGCCGCCGGCTGCTGACGCCCCGCCCGGCACCCGTACGCCCGTGGCGTCGGCACACCCCCTGCCACCACTTACAACGACGTAAGGACGCGCCCCCCCATGTCTCCACTCGTCCCGCCCGGGACCGACATCCTGGCGGCGGCGACCACGCCCTGGACCGGGCACGACACCCGGCTCATCATCATGGTTGCCCTCGCCATCGGCGTGATCATCTCGCTGATCGCGCTGCTCGACTTCCACCCGTTCGTCGCCCTCATCGGCGGTTCCATCGTCCTCGGCATAGGCTCCGGCACCGAACTGGCCGCGGTCGTCGACTCGTTCGGTGCCGGAATGGGGGCCACACTCGGTTCCACCGGCGGCCTGATCGCGCTCGGAGCGATCCTCGGCAAACTCCTGGCCGACTCAGGAGGCGTCGACCGCATCGTCGACACCATCGGCTCGCGCTCGGGACCCCGGCTGATGCCCTGGTCGATGGCGCTCATAGCCGCGGTCATCGGCCTGCCGATGTTCTTCGAGGTGGGCCTCGTGCTGCTGGTGCCGATCATCGTGGTCATGGCCCGGAGGACGAACACCCCGCTGGTCCTGCTCGCCGTGCCCGCCCTCGCGGGCCTCGGCACCATGCACGCCTTCGTGCCGCCCCACCCCGGTCCGCTCGTCGCTGTCAGCGCGCTCAGCGCCGACGTCGGCACCACGCTCGGCCTCGGCCTGCTCGCGGCCGTCCCCACCGTCATCATCGCGGGCCCGCTGTACGGGCGGTTCATCGCGCGCCATGTGCGCACCGAGGCCCCGGCGGAGCTGGTCGCCTCCCTCGTCAAGGAGGCCGACCAGGCGCGGGACGGGGCCCAGGCCCGTCGCCTGCCGGGCTTCGCCACATCCGTCGGCGCGGTTGCCCTGCCCGTCGTGCTGATGCTCGCCAAGTCGGTCGTCGACATCGCGTTCCCCGGCGACGCCTGGTACAACCACCTGCTGGACTTCCTCGGCACGCCGCTCATCGCGATGTTCGTCGCCGTCCTCGTCGCCATGGTCGTCTTCGGCTTCCGGCTCGGCCGCAGCCGGGCGGAGGTCCGCACCGTCGTGAGCGCCGGACTGCCGGCCGTCGCAGGCATCCTCCTCATCGTCGGCGCGGGCGGAGGCTTCAAGCAGATCATCGTGGACACCGGCGTGGCCGAGGCCATCGGCAAGTTCGCCGCCGCGGCGGACATGCCGTTGCTCGTCCTCGGCTGGCTGCTCGCCGTGCTGATCCGGCTGGCCACCGGCTCGGCCACCGTTGCCACCACCGCGGCGGCGGGCATCATGGCTCCGATGGTGGCGGGCACCCCACCGGTGGAGGCCTCCCTGATCGCGCTCGCGGTAGGGGCGGGATCGCTCTTCTTCTCGCATGTCAACGACGCCGGTTTCTGGCTGGCGAAGGAGTACTTCGGGATGAGCGTCTCCCAGAACATCAAGACCTGGTCGGCCCTGTCGACGATCGTCGCCGTGACGGGCCTGGCCATGTCCCTGCTCATGTACGCGCTCTTCGTCTGACGCCGGGGCGCGACACCCGCACAGTGCGGCGCCCCGTCCGAGTACCCGGCCCCGACAAGAGAATCCGTCCACACGGCCCCTCACGGCCGTACCCGCAAGGAAGAAGCATCCGATGTCCGCTGAGACCTCCACCCCGACCACTGCCGTACTCGGCCTCGGCGCCATGGGCCTGCCCATGGCCAACCGCCTCGCCGGCGCCTTCCCGGTCCTGGCCTTCGACGTCTTCGAGGAGCGGCGCGCCCTCGCCGTGCAGGGCGGAGCCACGGCCGCCGCCACGCCGGCCGATGCCGCGCGGGGTGCCGATGTCGTGGTCATCGCCGTACGGGACCAGGAACAGCTGGAGTCCTGTCTGTTCGGTGGCGGGATCGTCGAGCACGGCGCCGCCGAGTCGCTGCGCAGCGGTGCGGTCGTCGTGGTCACCTCGACCGTCGGCGTCGACGCAGTGCAGGACGTCGCGGCGCGCCTCGCCGAGCAGGGAGTGCACCTGGTCGACGCTCCCGTCAGCGGCGGCGCCGTACGCGCCGGGACGGGCGACCTGCTCATCATGGTCGGCGCGGACGACGCGGCCCTTGAGCCGGCCCGGGCCGTCCTCTCCCGGCTCGGCTCCACGCTGCACATCGTCGGACCGCGCATCGGTGACGGTCAGATCATGAAGACGGTCAATCAGCTCCTGTGCGGTATCCACACCGCGGCCGCCGCCGAGTCCCTCGCGCTCGCCCGTGCCCTCGGGATCGACCTGGACCGCGCCGTCGACGTCCTCGGCCAGGGCGCGGCAGCGTCCTTCATGCTGGCCGACCGTGGTCCGCGCATGGCCCAGCAGTACGAGGTGAAGGAGGACGGCACCGGCGGGCCGGAGCTGCGCTCCCGGCTGGACATCATCCGCAAGGACATGAACATCGTGGTGTCCCTCGCCAAGAAGGCCGGTGTCGCGACTTCCGTGGCCGCCGCGGCGGACCAGCTCTACCAGCTCGCCATCAGCCAGGGTCTGGCCGCCGAGGACGACTCGGCGCTGGTCACCCTGCTGTCCCCGCGCACCGCGCGCTGAACGGCCCCGTCAGGGGCGGTCGCAGCCGTTCCGACTAGGCTGAGGGCGCGGTCAGCCGGCAGCGTCCGGCATGTCACAGGGAGAGTCAAGGATGGGTCCAGCCGACAGGCAGGTACGTCAGCCCGGTCTCGGCAGGACCGTCCTCATGGATGAGGCGTACGACGCGTTGCTCGCCCTGATTCTCGACGAGGGCCTGGAACCGGGTACGCCCCTGCGCATCGACACCATCGCCAAGGACTGGGGCGTCTCGCCGACGCCGCTGCGCGAGGCCCTCGCCAAGCTGGAGAACACCGGCCTGGTCGTGCGTGTCCCGCACCGCGGCTACACGGTCGCCCCGCTTCTGGACGACGGCGGGTTCCGCGAACTGATGGGTGCCCGGCTGCTGATCGAGCCGTACAGCGCCCGCCAGGCCTGTGAGCGGGACGCGGCGGGGACGGCGCGCGCGCTGGCCGCGAGCCACCAGTTGATGGAAGCGGCGGCGGTGCAGCGCGTGGCGGACGACTTCCGCGCCTACCTGCAGGCGGACTCGGCCTTCCACGCGACGATCGCCCGCGCCGCGGGCAATCGTTTCCTGAGTGCCGCGATCGACCCGCTGGGCGCACACATCCAGCGCTTCCGCCGTTTCACCGGCGGCCGGGTGAGCGACACGGAGGAGGCGCTCGCCGAACACGCCGCGGTCCTGGGTGCGTTCGAGGCGGCGGACGCGGAAGGCTGCGAGGCCGCGATGCGCGCGCACCTCGAAGGTGTGGCGCACCGGGCGTTCGGTCACTGACGCCCGCGTTCCAGGTGACTGTTCCTCCCTGGCGTTCCTGAGGCGCCGAAGCGGCTGCGTACTGCCCCGAGCGGAGCTGCAGCCGCTCTTCGGCATGCCCGGAATCTTTCATTCCGGATTGATGAGAATGACACCTGCAACCTCTTGACCTGGATCTTTCCTCCTGTGCATGCTGCACGCACCATTTTGTCAATGGCGTGAACTTATTCGGCCTGCCTACCCGACCCCCGACGCGGTGTACGGCATCCACGGGCCGGGAGCAGGAGACCCATGAACCACTGGAACGACCGATCGCTCGGCGCCGACGAGCGCATCGAAGCCCTCATGGCCGCGATGACACAGGCCGAGAAGCTGGCCCAGCTGGGCAGCTACTGGGCCAAGGCCAACGTCGGCAGCGGAGACGCCCGGGTCGCCCCGATCGAAGAAGCCCTCGCCGCCCGGTCCGGCGAGTCCGACGCCCTCGCCCACGGCATCGGCCACCTCACCCGTCCCTACGGCACCCGCCCGCTCACCCCCGAGGAAGGCCGCACCGAACTCGTACGCCTGCAACGGCTGCTGACCGACACCACCCGTCTGGGCATCCCCGCCATCGCCCATGAGGAGTGCCTGACAGGATTCGCCGCCTTCGGTGCCACCGTCTACCCCACGCCCCTGGCCTGGGCCGCGACCTTCGACACCGCCCTGATCGAGCGGATGGGCGCGGCGATCGGCCGTGACATGGGGTCCGTCGGCGTCCACCAGGGCCTCGCCCCGGTCCTGGACGTCGTACGGGACTACCGCTGGGGCCGAGTCGAGGAGACTCTCGGCGAGGACCCGTATCTGACCGGGCTCATCGGCACCGCCTATGTCCGCGGGGTGCAGTCCCAGGGCGTCATCGCCACGCTCAAGCACTTCGCCGGGCACGCGGCCTCGCGGGGCGCCCGCAATCACGCGCCCGTCTCCATCGGCGCCCGTGAGATGGCCGACGTCATCCTGCCGCCGTTCGAGATGGCCGTACGCGAGGGTGCTGTCGGCTCGGTGATGAACACCTACACCGACCAGGACGGCGTCCCCGCCTGCGCCGACGAGCACCTTCTGACGACCGTGCTGCGCGAGCAGTGGGGGTTCACCGGCACGGTGGTCTCCGACTACGGGTCGATCGCGTTCCTCCACACCATGCACCGGGTCGCCGCCGACGAGGCGGACGCGGCCCGCGTCGCCCTGAGCGCCGGCATGGACGTCGAACTTCCCAACACCCGCTGCTACGGCGCCCCTCTCGCCCAGCAGCTCGACGGCGGGCAGGTCGCGCCCGAGCTCCTGGACCGTGCCGTCGAACGCGTCCTGCGCCACAAGCTCCGGCTCGGGCTCCTGGACGCCGACTACAGCCCGGAGGCGGACGCCGGGGTCGGTACTCCCGTCGACCTCGACTCCCCGGCCAACCGTGCGCTCGCCCGCACGGTCGCCGAGCGTTCCGTCGTCCTGCTGGCCAACGAGGGCGCCGCTCTGCCCCTGGACGCCGCCCGGACGCCCGGCATCGCTCTCATCGGCCCAGGCGCCGACGACTCCGGTACCTTCCTGGGCTGCTACTCCTTCCCCAACCACGTCCTGCCCAAGCACCCCGGCCACCCGGCGGGCCTCGCCCTGCCCAGCCTGCGCGAGGCGTTCACCGCTGAGCTGCCGGACATCACCTTCACCTACGAGCAGGGCTGCGCGGTCAGCGGCGACGACCGCTCCGGCCTGCCCGCCGCCGTCCGTGCCGCCGGCTCGGCGGACCTGGCGCTGGTCGTCGTCGGAGACCGCTCCGGGATGTTCGGGAACGGCACCTCGGGGGAGGGGTGCGACGCGCCGGACCTCGCGCTTCCCGGTGTGCAGGCACAGCTGGTCGAGGAGGTACTGGCCACCGGCGTCCCGGTCGTCCTGCTCGTCGTCTCCGGCCGCCCCTACGCCCTCGGAGGGCTTGCAGAACGCTGTGCGGCTGTCGTCCAGTCGTTCATGCCCGGCGAGGAGGGCGGTCCCGCGCTGGCCCGCGTCCTGTCCGGTCGGGCCGTCCCGAGCGGCAAGTTGCCCGTCCAGATCCCGGCCACCCCGGGGAGCAGCCCGGGCACCTACCTCAACCCGCCCCTCGGCCGCCACAGCGACGGCATCAGCGTCCTCGACAACACGCCGCTCTACCCCTTCGGGCACGGCATCTCCTACACCACGTTCGGCTACGAGGACCTGCGGGTCGCCCACGGCGGGCTCGTCCCCACCGACGGGTTCATCGAGGTCTCATGCCTCGTGCGCAACACGGGCGAGTACGCCGGCCGGGAGACCGTCCAGCTCTACTACGACGACCCGGTCGCCCAGGTCGCCCGCCCCACGCAGCAGCTGGCCGCCTTCGCCACCGTCGAGCTCGAGCCCGGCGCGCACGCCCTGGTGGCCTTCCGGGTGCACGCGGACCAGACCTCGTACACGAAGGACGCCTCGGGCGACGGGCGGCGCATCGTCGAGCCCGGTGCCCTCCGCCTGATGCTCGGCTCCTCCAGCGGCGACATCCGGCTGAGTGCCGACATCGAACTGACGGGACCCCAGCGCACGGTCGGCGCGGACCGCCACCTCAGCCACTCGTAGCCCCCTCGCGCACGCCCTCCCCCCTCGACAGGAAGCAGTCCTCACCGTGACCACGGACACCCTCGGCAGCACCAAGGACGCGCCCCCACCCGGCGAGCACATCGCCGGTGCGCAGACTCCCCGGCCCCGGCTCGTCGTCGGCATGGCGGCAGGCCAGCTCGGCCTGTTCCTGGCCCTTCTGACGCCCATCCTGGTCAGCCTGCAGCTCAAGGTGCAGTCGATCGTCCCCGAGGACGACCAGGTGGCCTCGCTCGGCATCGTCACCACGACGGGCGCGGTGGCCGCGATGCTGGCGAACCCGTTCTTCGGGCGTCTCAGCGACCGCACCACCAGCCGCTTCGGTCGCCGCAGGCCGTGGCTGGTCCTCGGAATGCTCGGGCTGCTCCTCGGACTGATGATCATCGCGACGGCGAGCAGCGTCGCCGTCGTCACGGTCGGCTTCGTCATCGCCTCCGCGTCCGCCAACGGGGCGCTGGCCGCCTTTGTCGCGACCGTCGCCGACAACGTCCCGGAGCACAAGCGCGGCAAGATCAGCGGGCTGCTCGGCATCATGCAGAACCTGGCGCCCACCGCGGGTACCTGGATCGCCAGGTCCTTCACCGATCAGATGCTGCTGCTCTTCCTGGTCCCCAGCGTCATAGGCGTCCTCCTGGTGATCGGCTACGTCCTGGTCCTGCCGGACAAGCCGCTGGAGGAGAAGCCCGCGCGGGAGGGCTTGAAAGCCGTCCTGAACACCTACTGGATCAATCCCAAGCAGCACCCGGACTTCGCCTGGGCCTGGCTCTCGCGCTTCCTGCTGACCCTTGCCAACTGGATGTTCACCACCTTCCGTCTCATCTACCTCCAGCACGAGATGCGGCTCACCGCCGCCGAGGCGACGGAAACCCTGGCCACCGGAGTCCTCGTCTACGGGCTGTGCGTGATGGGCTCCGCGCAGGCCGCAGGATGGCTCTCGGACCGCTTCGGCCGCCGCAAGCCGTTCATCGCCGTCGCCGCGGTGCTCTTCGGCGCCGGCATGCTGATCCTCAGCCGCTCCGACACCATCGCCCTGTTCTACTGCGCGGAGATCGTGCTGGGCCTCGGCTTCGGCACGTACCTCGGTGTCGACCTCGCCCTGGTCATCGATGTGCTGCCGGACCCGGAGAACCCCTCCAAGGACCTCGGGATCTTCAACATCGCGATGTCCGCCCCGCAGATCTTCGCGCCCGCGCTCGGGGCGCTGCTCATCTCCGTGGGAGGCGGTCACAACTACTCGATACTGCTGGTCACGGCCTCACTGGTGTGCCTCGGCGGCGCGCTGGCGATTCTTCCGGTGCGCAAGGTGCGCTGAGCACGACAGTCACCGCACGCACGAGGGCCCGGATGCTGGGGAGTATCCGGGCCCTCGTGCGATTGCGTTGCGTCGGTTACGGGAGCTGAGCCGCCCGCGCCTCGCGCCGGTTGTCGCGGAAGGTGTTCACCCGCCGCGCCGTGGCGAAGAGCGGGATCACCGCACCCAGCACGACCTGCAGCGCGCAGCCGGTCTGCAGGAGCAGTTGGCCGCCGGGGGCGTCGAACGCCCATGCGGCGAGCAGCCCCATCGCGGCCACGATCCAGCCGAGCATCGCCACCGCGAGGACGCCCCGCGGTTTGGGGTACTCGACCCGGCTGACCATCAGCCACGCCACTCCGACGATCGCGAGCAGCGTCGGCACGAAGGGCAGCTCCAGGAGCACGATCGAGACGACCGTGAGCGCCCCGAAGGGGCTCGGCATGCCCTGGAACATGCCGTCCTTCAGCGTCACGCAGGAGAATCTCGCAAGCCGGAGCACCACCGCCAGCAGCACCACGATCGCCGCGAGCGCCGACACCCGCTGGTGCGCGTCGTCCGCGACCATCCCGTACACGAGCACGAAGTAGGCCGGGGCGAGCCCGAAGCTGATCAGGTCGGAGAGGTTGTCGAGCTCCGCACCCATCGGCGAGGACCGCAGCTTGCGTGCCACGAGCCCGTCGAAGAGGTCGAACACCGCGGCCAGGAGCATGAGGATCACCGCGGTGGCGGCGGAGTGACGGGCCATGCCCGTCTCGTCGCTGCCGGTGAGGTGCGGGATGAGGATCCCCGTGGTGGTGAAGTACACCGCCATGAAACCGCACGTGGCGTTACCGAGAGTGAGGGTGTCCGCTATCGACAGCCGCATCGAGAGCGGCATGTCCTCGGCGTCGGCGTCCTCCTCGGCCTCCGGTACCCAGCCGGCCTGTGTATCAGGATCAATCACGGTCAATTCGAGTCACCCCCGCGGTGGTGGCCTGTCCGACCTCGACCGCGACATCGATACCTTCCGGAAGGTAGATGTCGACGCGCGAGCCGAACCGGATCAGACCGATGCGTTCGCCCTGCTCCACCTTCGTACCCTGCGGGATGTAGGGGACGATGCGACGGGCGACCGCTCCCGCGATCTGCACCATCTCGATGTCGCCGAGCTCGGTGTCGAAGTGCCAGACAACGCGCTCGTTGTTCTCGCTCTCCTTGTTGAACGCCGGGACGAACCCACCCGGGATGTGCTCGACCGACGTCACGGTGCCGGCCAGGGGCGCCCGGTTGACGTGGACGTTCAGCGGGCTCATGAAGATCGCGACGCGGGTGCGCCCGTCCTTCCACGGCATGATGCTCTGCACCACACCGTCGGCCGGCGAGATGACGCGGCCCTGGGTGATCTCGCGCTCGGGGTCGCGGAAGAACCACAGCATGCCCGCCGCGAGCGCGGTGGTGGGCACGGCCACAGCGGCCCAGCGCCCGGACTTGCGGGCCCGGGTGAGGCTGAGTGCCGCGGTGGCGACGGTCGGGAGGAGCCACGGCGATGCTCCGCGGGCAAGGCGGACCCCGCCGCGTGGTGCGGAGTTTTGGCTGTCGGGCATGGATGACCTTCGTAGCGGATGATGCCGCGCTGGCAACGGGGGGACGGCGGCTTTCCCGCGATGCTATCGGGTGCGAGCGGCAACTGGGCAAGCCAGCAGCCGAGTCGGACAGCTGAAAGGCTCCGGTCGAGGGTGACTCGGTGTGATGTTCTTCGCCACCAAATCACCCTGAAAGAGACATTCAGCCTTGGAACCGGTACTCCTCGAGGAGCCGGCGACCGATGATCATTTTCTGGATCTCGGCGGTACCTTCACCGATCAGCAGCATCGGCGCCTCACGGTAGAGGCGCTCGATCTCGTACTCCTTGGAGAAGCCGTAGCCGCCGTGGATACGGAAGGCGTCCTCGACGACTTCCTTGCAGTACTCGGAGGCGAGGTACTTCGCCATCCCTGCCTCCAGGTCGTTTCGCTCCCCGGAGTCCTTTTTGCGAGCTGCATTCACCATCATCGCATGAGCGGCTTCGACCTTGGTGGCCATTTCAGCCAGTTTGAACTGGATCGCCTGGTGCTGGGCGATCGGCTTTCCGAAGGTGTGCCGTTGCTGAGCGTAAGAAACACCCAGTTCGAATGCACGCTGTGCGACACCGCAGCCACGCGCCGCGACATTGACGCGGCCGACTTCGACACCGTCCATCATTTGGTAAAAACCTCGGCCGGTGGTGCCACCCAGCACGCGATTGGCCGGAATGCGCAGTCCGTCCATGATGAGCTCGGTCGTGTCGACGCCCTTGTAGCCCATCTTGTCGATCTTTCCCGGGATGGTGAGACCGGGGCGGACCTCACCGAAGCCCGCCTCCTTCTCCACCAGGAAGGTCGTCATCGACTTGTGGGGGGCGGTGCCCTCGGGGTGTCCTTCGTCACTCTTGCACAGGACGGCCACCAAAGTGGACGTTCCGCCGTTCGTCAGCCACATCTTCTGGCCGTTCAGAACGTACTCGTCGCCGTCCCTGACGCCCTTGGACGTGATCGCGGAGACATCGGAGCCCAGTGCCGGCTCGGACATCGAGAAGGCGCCCCGCACCTCGCCCAGCGCCATCCGCGGCAGGAAGGTGTCCTTCTGCTCCTGCGTGCCGTGCTGCTTGAGCATGTACGCCACGATGAAGTGCGTGTTGATGATGCCCGACACGCTCATCCAGCCGCGGGCGATCTCCTCGACACACAGCGCGTAGGTGAGCAGTGACTCGCCCAGACCGCCGTACTCCTCGGGAATCATCAGCCCGAACAGGCCGAGTTCCTTGAGCCCTTCGACGATTTCCGTCGGGTACTCGTCGCGGTGCTCCAGCTGGGTCGCGACGGGAATGATCTCCTTGTCGACGAAATCCCGGACCGTGGAGAGGATTTCCTGCTGGATATCGGTCAGACCGGCGGTCTGTGCGAGTCGGCTCATGGCTACTTCTCCACGTTCTTCTGCGGCGGCTGGACCAGCTCCGGGCGGCCGGGCTGCTCGCCGCCCCGCTCCTTGATGTACGTCTCGGTGGGGACCATCACCTTGCGGCGGAACACGCAGACCAGTGTGCCGTCCTGCTTGTAGCCCTTCGTCTCGACGTAGACGATGCCGCGGTCGCTCTTGGACCTCGACGGCGTCTTGTCGAGCACGGTGGTCTCGCCGTAGATCGTGTCGCCGTGGAAGGTGGGCGCGACGTGCTTCAGCGACTCGACCTCCAGATTGGCGATCGCCTTGCCGGAGATGTCGGGCACCGACATGCCGAGCAGCAGCGAGTAGATGTAGTTGCCGACGACGACGTTCTTGCCGAAATCCGTCGTCTTCTCGGCGTAGTTGCTGTCCATGTGCAGCGGGTGGTGATTCATGGTCAGCAGACAGAAGAGGTGGTCGTCGTATTCCGTGACCGTCTTTCCGGGCCAGTGCTTGTAGACAGCACCGACCTCGAACTCCTCGTATGTGCGTCCGAACTGCATGATCAGGCCTCCGGGGCTTCGAACTTGGAGGTGCGCTGCATGCCGGCCGCGCGTCCCTTGCCTGCGATCACCAGCGCCATCTTGCGGCTGGCCTCGTCGATCATCTCGTCGCCGAGCATCGCCGAGCCCTTCTTGCCGCCCTCCTCCGAGGTGCACCAGTCGTACGCGTCGAGGATGAGCTCGGCGTGGTCGTAGTCCTCCTGCGAGGGCGAGAAGACCTCGTTGGCCGCGTCGACCTGACCGGGGTGCAGGACCCACTTGCCGTCGAAGCCCAGCGCCGCGGCACGGCCCGCGACCTCGCGGTACGCGTCCACGTCGCGGATCTGGAGGAACGGGCCGTCGATCGCCTGGAGGTCGTGCGTACGGGCCGCCATCAGGATGCGCATCAGGATGTAGTGGTACGCGTCCGCCGGGTAGCCGGGCGGCTGCTGGCCGACGACCAGGGTCTTCATGTTGATCGAGGCCATGAAGTCGGCCGGGCCGAAGATCAGGGTCTCCAGGCGGGGCGAGGCGGCGGCGATGTCGTCGATGTTCACCAGGCCCTTGGCGTTCTCGATCTGCGCCTCGATGCCGATCTTCCCGACCTCGAAGCCCATCGTCTTCTCGATCTGCGTCAGCAGCAGGTCCAGAGCGACGACCTGCTGGGCGTCCTGGACCTTCGGCAGCATGATGCAGTCGAGGTTCGGGCCCGCGCCCTCGACGACCGTGATGACGTCGCGGTACGTCCAGTGGGTCGTCCAGTCGTTGACGCGCACGACCCGGGTCTTGCCCGTCCAGTCGCCGTTGTTGAGCGCGTCGACGATGTGGTGCCGGGCGCCTTCCTTGGCGAGCGGCGCGCAGGCGTCCTCCAGGTCCAGGAAGACCTGGTCGGCGGGAAGGCCCTGGGCCTTCTCCAGGAACCGGGGGTTCGAGCCGGGGACCGCCAGGCACGAGCGGCGGGGGCGCAGCCGGTTCACGGGGGACGAGGGCGTGGTCATGCGGGGACCTCCAGAGGGTCGAGCTTGTTGGCTTTCCGGATCTCGTCGACGATACGGCCGATGATCTCCGTGATACCGAAGTCCTTCGGGGTGAAGACGGCGGCGACGCCGGCCCCGATCAGAGCGGCGGCGTCGGCGGGCGGGATGATGCCGCCCGCGATCACCGGGATGTCGGTCGCGCCCGCCTCGCGGAGCCGGGTCAGTACGTCCGGCACCAGTTCGGCGTGCGAGCCGGACAGGATCGACAGGCCGACGCAGTGCACGTCCTCCGCGACGGCGGCCGAGACGATCTGTTCCGGCGTGAGCCGGATTCCCTGGTAGACCACCTCGAAGCCCGCGTCACGGGCCCGTACGGCGATCTGCTCGGCGCCGTTGGAGTGTCCGTCCAGGCCCGGCTTGCCCACCAGCAGGCGCAGCCTGCCCGCGCCCAGGTCGTCTGCGGTGCGCGCGACCTTCTCGCGGACCAGGGCGAGCGGGGTGCCGGCCTCGGCGGTCACGGCGACCGGCGCGGACGAGACGCCCGTCGGGGCCCGGAACTCGCCGAAGACGTCCCGCAGCGCCCAGGACCACTCGCCGGTGGTGACACCCGCGCGGGCGCACTCCACGGTCGCTTCCATCATGTTCTCGGTGCCGGCCGCGGCCTTCTTGAGCGCGGCGAGCGCTTCGGAGGCACGGGCCTCGTCACGGTTGTCGCGCCACTCGTGCAGGGCCGCGACCACCCGGGCCTCGTTGGCGGGGTCCACCGTCATGATCGCCGCGTCCAGGTCGGCGGTCAGCGGGTTCGGCTCCGTCGTCTCGTAGATGTTGACGCCGACGATCTTCTCGTCGCCGCCCTCGATCCGTGCACGCCGCGCGGCGTGCGAGGAGACCAGCTCCGACTTGAGGTAGCCGGACTCGACGGCGGCCATCGCGCCGCCCATCTGCTGGATCCGGTCGATCTCGGCGAGCGACTCGGTGACCAGCTCGTCCACCTTGGCCTCGATGACGTGCGACCCGGCGAAGATGTCCTCGTACTCCAGCAGGTCGCTCTCATGGGCGAGCACCTGCTGGATGCGGAGCGACCACTGCTGGTCCCACGGGCGGGGCAGCCCCAGCGCCTCGTTCCACGCGGGCAGCTGCACGGCGCGGGCGCGGGCGTCCTTGGAGAGGGTGACCGCCAGCATCTCCAGGACGATGCGCTGCACGTTGTTCTCCGGCTGCGCCTCGGTCAGTCCGAGGGAGTTGACCTGCACGCCGTAGCGGAAGCGTCGCTGCTTGGCGTTCACGATGCCGTACCGCTCGCGGGTGACCCGGTCCCAGATGCGGCCGAAGGCGCGCATCTTGCACATCTCCTCGATGAAGCGGACGCCCGCGTTCACGAAGAAGGAGATACGGGCGACGACTTCGCCGAACTTCTCCTCGGGCACCTGTCCGGAGTCGCGCACCGCGTCGAGGACCGCGATGGCCGTCGACATGGCGTACGCGATCTCCTGGACCGGAGTGGCTCCCGCCTCCTGCAGGTGGTAGCTGCAGATGTTGATCGGGTTCCACTTCGGGATGCGGTTGACCGTGTACGTGATCATGTCGGTGGTCAGCCGCAGCGAGGGCACGGGCGGGAAGACGTGCGTCCCGCGCGAGAGGTACTCCTTGACGATGTCGTTCTGCGTCGTGCCCTGGAGCTTGTCGGGGTCGGCGCCCTGCTCCTCCGCGACCACTTGGTAGAGCGCCAGCAGCCACATCGCGGTGGCGTTGATCGTCATCGAGGTGTTCATCTGTTCCAGGGGGATGTCCTGGAACAGACGCCGCATGTCACCGAGGTGCGAGACGGGCACACCCACCCGGCCCACCTCGCCGCGGGCGAGGATGTGGTCGGGGTCGTACCCGGTCTGCGTCGGCAGATCGAAGGCGACCGACAGACCTGTCTGGCCCTTGGCGAGGTTGCGCCGGTAGAGCTCGTTGGACGCCTCGGCGGTCGAGTGACCCGCGTACGTCCGCATGAGCCAGGGCCGGTCCTTCTGGCGCTCAGTCATCTGGTGAACCTCAGACGTTCCGGAAGCGGTTGATGGCGTCGATGTGCTGCTCGCGGAGCTCCTCGTTGCGCACGCCCAGGCCCTCGCCCGGTGCCAGCGCGAGGACGCCGACCTTGCCCTGGTGGAGGTTGCGGTGCACGTCGTACGCGGCCTGGCCGGTGTCCTCGAGGGAGTAGACCTTGGAGAGCGTCGGGTGGATCTTGCCCTTGGCCACCAGGCGGTTGGCCTCCCAGGCCTCGCGGTAGTTGGCGAAGTGCGAGCCGATGATCCGCTTGAGGGACATCCACAGGTAGCGGTTGTCGTACTCGTGCATGTAGCCCGAGGTGGAGGCGCAGGTGGTGATGGTGCCGCCCTTGCGGGTGACGTAGACAGAGGCGCCGAAGGTCTCGCGGCCGGGGTGCTCGAAGACGATGTCGATGTCCTCGCCGCCGGTGAACTCGCGGATGCGCTTGCCGAAGCGCTTCCACTCCTTCGGGTCCTGGGTGTGCTCGTCCTTCCAGAACTTGTAGCCCTCGGCGTTGCGGTCGATGACCGCCTCGGCGCCCATCGACCGGCAGATGTCGGCCTTCTCGGGGCTGGAGACGACACAGATCGGGTTGGCGCCGCCTGCCAGCGCGAACTGCGTGGCGTACGAGCCGAGTCCGCCGCTCGCGCCCCAGATCAGCACGTTGTCGCCCTGCTTCATGCCGGCGCCGTTGCGCGAGACGAGCTGGCGGTACGCGGTGGAGTTGACGAGGCCCGGGGAAGCGGCCTCCTCCCAGCTGAGGTGGTCCGGCTTCGGCATCAGCTGGTTGGACTTCACGAGCGCGATCTCGGCGAGTCCGCCGAAGTTCGTCTCGAAGCCCCAGATGCGCTGCTCCGGGTCGAGCATCGTGTCGTTGTGGCCGTCGGAGGACTCCAGCTCGACGGACAGGCAGTGCGCGACGACCTCGTCGCCGGGCTTCCAGGCGTTGACGCCGGGTCCGGTGCGCAGCACGACGCCCGCGAGGTCCGAACCGATGACGTGGTACGGGAGGTCGTGGCGCTTGCTGAGGTCGCTGAGCTTGCCGTACCTCTCCAGGAAGCCGAAGGTCGAGACCGGCTCGAAGATCGAGGTCCAGACGGAGTTGTAGTTCACCGAACTGGCCATGACGGCGACCAGGGCCTCGCCCGGGCCGAGCTCGGGCACCGGCACGTTCTCCACGTGGAGGGACTTGCGCGGGTCCTTGTCGCGGCTGGCGACCCCGGCGAACATGTCCGCCTCGTCCTTGTGCACGGTCACCGCGCGGTACGACTCGGGGATGGACAGGGCCGCGAAGTCCGCGGCAGTGCTGTCCTGCGACTGGATCGCGTCCAGGATTTCCTTCACGGTGATGCCTCCGGCAGATCGGGTCTCCAACGCCGAGGGAACGCTGGAGGGACCCCTGTGGACAGGGGGGCGGTGCGGTGTGGAGGTGTGCCGTCGGTTCGGCGGGGTGGTGCTTCGGCCTGCTCGGTGGAGCAGAAGGGTTGCCTGTGACGCAGGCGTCCGGGCGCGCAGACACGGTGGATTGCGGGGACAGCCGACGTACGAGAGGTCTCTGCACGCCGGCCGCCCGGACACCTTCAACGTATGGCACTCCGTGACAGGTGGCAAGGCACCGAGTGCCAACAATTTCTCTCACTTGTCATCCGCACGGCACGCATGAGCAACATGATGAGCGCTATGCCTGATTGCTCCCGGAGGTCGTGCGATTACGGCGTGGTGCGGCTACGGCGTGGTGCGATTACGGCGTGGTGCGGTAGACGTACGGGGTCGTCGTGCTCAGGGCCGTGAAGCCGAGCCGGCGCAGGATCGGGGCCGACTGGCCGGTCGCGTCGACCTGCAGATAGCGGTAGCCCCGCTCCGCGGCGATCCGGGCCCGGTGGGCGATCAGTGCCCGGTAGATGCCCCTGCCCCTCCAGGGTGCCGCCGTCCCGCCGCCCCAGAGGCCGGCGAAGCCGGTGCCCGGAGGCAGTTCCATACGGGCCGAGCTCACCGGCTCGCCGCCCGCCACGGCCAGGACGGCGACGAAGGTGTCCGGGGCCTCGGACAGCCTGGCCAGGGTCTGGTGGCGCAGTCGTGAGCCGTCGGTGCCGAAGGCCAGCTCATGGGCCCGGACCATCAGCTCCACCCCGGCGGCGTCGGTCACGGTCCGCAGCTCGACGCCTGCGGGGAGCTCCACGGACGTGGGCAGCTCCGCAGCCTCGGCGACCAGCAGCGTCTCCGTCGGCTCGGCCTCGAAACCGGCCGCGGCCAGGCGCCCGCCCAGATCGGCGGGGCTGTCGTGTGCGTACAGCTTCCATTCGAACTCGTCGTGCCCGAGCGAGGTGTAGTGCTCCACCTGCGCGGCGATCGCCGCGTCCGCCTGTCGGGGGCCGAGATCCGGAGCGGTCCAGACGACACCGTTCCAGTCGTCGGCGCCGCCGGTCTGCCGTACGAGGTCTCCCGTGCGTTCGACCCGTACACCGGGGCCGTCCGGGCGGGCGTGCTCCCGCATCTCATGGTCGAAGAGGGCCAGTGTGCTCTGGGGATCCATCCGCGCATCCGACCACGTGGTGCGCCACCGGGCCATCGGGTTTCCCCGGGCAGGTGCGTCAACGGGGCGGGCGGGGGCAGACGGAAGTGATCTTGATCCGGTCACGACGAACAGGGGTGGGGCACCCGATGCCGATACAGGTGAGCGAACGCGTCCGAAGAGACCGCCGGTCCGAATTCAGCGTCCGCCGGACGGCGTTCGGCTTCCTCCTCGTCGCCGTCCTGGTCTGCGGTGCCGGGCTGACCCTCCGCACGGCGCTGGAGAGCGCCGGACGGCATCCGGTGGCCGTCGGCTTCTCGGCGGTCTCGGTGGTCGCCGGGGCGGTGGCGCTCCTGCGTCGCCGCCGCAACCGCAGGATGGCCGCCAGGGCGGCGTCGGCGGCGCTGGAGGCCGCGTACGAGGTGGTGGACACCGCGCTGGAGGATCGGCCCGTAGCGGGCCCCGAGCCCGTACGGAGCCCCGAGACGGTCGACTGGGAGGGGATGAACCCGTACGACTTCGAGGAGGCCGTCGCCGCACTCTGCCGCCGGGACGGCTGCACGGACGCCGAAGTGGTCGGCGGTGCAGGGGATCTGGGGGCCGACGTCGTGGGTACCACGCCCGACGGGCGCCGCCTGGTCGTCCAGTGCAAGAGGTACACGGCCGAGAACAAGGTCGGCTCGCAGGATCTCCAGCGTTTCGGCGGTACGTGCTACGCCGTCCACGAGGCCGGGGCGGCCGTCGTCGTCACCACCGGTGAATTCACCGAACCGGCCCGCGAGTACGCGGAGCAGTGCGGCATCGTGTGCGTCGACCTCGCCGGACTCGTCGCATGGAGTGAGTACGGCGCCCCCCTGCCCTGGCACGCCGGGGAGCCCGCACAGCCCGCCGGGAGCTGAACGCCCGCTCAGCGGTCCTTGAGGGCCTGCTGGATCGTGCGCATGACCTCGTCGAGCGGCGCATCGGTACGCGCCACCGCGACCAGCACCTCGCCCTCCGTGGCCACGGAGGCGACCGGGGTCTTCGCGGGCTCGCTCCCCGCGGTCCGGCCGGCGCCGATCCCCGTCCCGAACGTGTCCCGCACGATGGCGAAGGCATGGTCCAGCTGAGCCTCCACATCGCCGTGGCCGCCCGCCCGCAGCCAGCGCCGCAGCACATGGTTGTGCGCGGTCACCACGGCGGACGCGGCCACCTCGGCCAGCAGCGGGTCGTCATTGCCCACGTGATGGTCGCGCTCGTCGAAGTGGCCCAGCAGATAACGGGTGAAGAGCCGCTCGTAGCGGGCCACCGAGGCGATTTCGGCCTCACGCAGCGTGGGGACCTCACGGGTCAGCTTGTAGCGCGCCACGGAGACCGCCGGCTTCGCCGCGTACATCCGCATGACTTCCTTGATGCCGCGGCACACGGTGTCCAGCGGGTGCTCGTGCGCGGGAGCGGCATTCAGGACGGCCTCGGCCCTGACGAGGGTGTCGTCGTGGTCCGGGAAGATGGCCTCTTCCTTGGAGCGGAAGTGGCGGAAGAACGTACGCCGGGCGACTCCGGCAGCGCCCGCGATCTCGTCGACCGTCGTCGCCTCGTAGCCCTTCGTGGCGAAGAGCTCCATTGCCGCGGCGGCCAGTTCGCGGCGCATTTTGAGCCGTTGGGCAGCGGCGCGGGTGCCTGCGGCACTCTCCGTGGCGTCGGGCGCGGCGGCGGAACGGGTGGACCTGGCAGGCTGCGACATGGTGTGAACGTAACGCATCAGTGCAGGAGAGTGCGCCTGTGGGGGCGGGTCGCCCGAGGGCCCGAGCAGCCCGCCCCAACCGGCTCCCGGCTCAGCGGCGGGCATATTCGCGGAAGCCGCGCCCCGTCTTGCGGCCGAGGCAGCCGGCGGCCACCAGATGCTCGAGCAGCGGCGCCGGGGCCAGGCCCGGATCGCGGAACTCGCTGTGCAGGACCTTCTCGATGGCGAGCGAGACATCGAGCCCGACGACGTCCAGGAGCTCGAACGGACCCATCGGGTAGCCGCCGCCCAGCTTCATCGCCGCGTCGATGTCGTCGAGCGTCGCGTAGTGCTCCTCGACCATCTTGATCGCGTTGTTGAGGTACGGGAACAGCAGGGCGTTCACGATGAACCCGGCGCGGTCCCCGCAGTCGACGGGGTGCTTGCGCACCTTCACGCAGACCTCGCGCACCGTGGCGTGCACGTCGTCGGCGGTCAGCACCGTGCGGACCACCTCGACGAGCTTCATCGCGGGCGCCGGATTGAAGAAGTGCATCCCGATGACGTCCTGGGGACGTGAGGTGACCTTCGCGATCGCCACGACCGGCAGCGAGGAGGTAGTGGTGGCGAGCACCGCACCCGGCTTGCAGACCTTGTCCAGCGTCGCGAACAGCTGCTGCTTGATGTCCAGGTCCTCGGCGACCGCCTCGACGGCGAGGTCGACCTCGGCGAACGCGTCCAGGGACCCGGCCGGTGTGACCCGGGCGAGCGTCTCCTCGCGCGCCTCGGCCGTCAGCCGTCCCTTGGAGACCGAACGGTCCAGCGACTTGGCGATCCGGGCCTTGGCCGTGTCCGCCTTCTCCTGGCTGCGCGCGGCGAGCACCACGGAGTACCCGGCCTTGGCGAAGACCTCGGCGATGCCGGAGGCCATCGTCCCGGAGCCGGCGACACCCACCGAGGACACCTCCCGCCCGGCCACCGAACCCGCACTGGTCAGGGGGGTCCGGGCGTCCGGCACCACGGTCTGGCCGCCGGGGGCGTCGTACGTGTAGAAGCCCCTGCCCGCCTTGCGGCCGGTCAGGCCCGCCTCGCTGAGCTGCCCGAGCACGGGAGCCGGTGCGTGCAGCCGGTCGTGGGAAGCCGAGTACATGGCCTCCAGGACCGTGCGGGCCGTATCGATGCCGATCAGGTCGAGCAGGGCGAGGGGGCCCATGGGCAGCCCGCAGCCCAGCTTCATCGCCGCGTCGATGTCCTCACGGGAGGCGTAGTTCGCCTCGTACATCGCGGCGGCCTGGTTCAGGTAGCCGAACAGCAGCCCGTCCGCGACGAATCCGGGCCGGTCGCCGACCGCGACCGGCTCCTTGCCCAGTTCACGGGCCAGCCGGGTGACGGTCTCCACGGCCGTCGGCGCGGTCAGCACGGAGGAGACCACCTCGACGAGCTTCATCGCGGGCGCCGGGTTGAAGAAGTGCAGGCCGAGGACGCGCTCGGGGTGCTGCGACTCGGCGGCGAGCCGCGTCACCGAGAGGGCGTTCGTACCGGTCGCGAGGATGGCGGTGGGGGAGACGACGGCGTCGAGCTCCCGGAAGACCTGCTGCTTGATCTCGTAGGACTCGGGCACGACCTCGATGACCAGCTCCGCGTCCGCGGCGGCCTGGAGATCGGAGAACGTGCGGAAGCGGGCGAGGATGTCCCGCCGCTCCTGCTCCGTGATCCGCTCGCGCTGCACGGCGCGTGCGGTGGAGGCCTCCAGGGATGCGACGGCCTGACGGGCGACGGCTTCGCTGATGTCGATGCCGATGACCTCGCGGCCCGCACGGGCCAGGACCTCGGCGATGCCGGTTCCCATGGTGCCGAGGCCGACGACGGCAATGGTGCTGAGCGGGGTGTCCATCACGGGACTCCAGGGTGAGTGACGACTGAGAGGAGCACGGGCGGCGCGTGCGGTCGAAGAGGAACCGGCGCCCTGCGTGCGGAAGTTGTGTCGTGGTGCTCAGGGCCTGAGGCGTGCTGGGCACGCACAGGACCGGGGAAAAGGTGACGGACTCTGTCCCGAGTCGCGTCTCTCAAAGCTGCCGAACCGACAAGCACTCCGGGTGGCTGCGTCACCAGGCCACCCGAGTCGGCGGGAGTGTGTCCCGCTCACATGAGGTTAACCGGCAAGTAATGAGCGCGCCAGCCCTGGACGGATGTGCGCTGGCACACAGTTGAGACCGACACGGTGCGTGTGCGCCGATAAGCTCACTGTCATGGATGAGGAGTTGCGCTCGCTGACGGACAGGCTGCGGGACGAGACCGAGGAACCGGCCGTCTACCGGAAGCTCCTGGCCACGGACGACGACGAGGAGCTGGCCCGCGTCCTGATCGAGCCCGCGCGCCCGCTGTGGGCGCGCGAGATCGCGGCGTTCCGGCTCGGCTGCCGGGGCGACCGCCGGGCCTTCGAGGCGCTGGTGCTCCTCCTCAACCACCGCGACCCCGAGCGCTGCGTCTCGGCCGCCCATGCCCTGCTGCTCCTGGACGACCCCCGAACACCCAAAGCAGCAGCGACACTTGCCACGAACGCATTGCGCACCGCCTACGCGATGCACCCGGTGCGCCTGCTGACCGCCCTGCGCGCGCCGGAATCGGTGCCCGCGCTGGTCAGCACCCTGCGGCGGCTGCTGACGCCGGAGGAACCGCACTGGCGCGTCGCGCTCGCCTGCGTGGAGGGGCTGGGGGCCCTGGGGGACGGCGAGGCCAGGCCGGTCCTGGAGGCGGCACTGCCGCACCCCCGCCTCGGCCGGGCCGCGGCGGAGGCGCTCAGCCGGCTGCCGGCTCCCTGAGGGCCCGCACGTACCGGACCTCGGGCACCACGGCGCCGCCCGCCTCGAAGGGCTCCTCGGCGCCGTCCGGCAGGAAACCGGCCCGCTCGTAGAAGCGGCGGGCGCGCCCGTTCTCCTTGAGCACCCACAGCGCCATCTCGTGGAACCCGGCCGCCACGGCACGGGCGGTCAGCTCGGCCAGGAGTGCGCGTCCGGTCCCCGCGCCGGTCCGTTCCGGGTGCACGTAGATCGCGTACAGCTCGCACCGCCCGGCCCTGCCGGTGCCGTCGGGGCCGTAACAGGCCCAGCCGGTCACCACGGGGTCCGGTGCGGTCCGGGAGACGACGTTGACGGCCGGGCCCGCGGTGAGGAAGCCGCGCCGGCGCTCGGCATCCGACGCGATGTCCATCGCGTCCAGATACGGCTGCGGGATCATTCCGGCGTACGCGGTCTGCCAGCCGCGCACCCGGATCTCCGCCACGGCGGCGCAGTCGTCGAGTGTCATGTCCCGCACCTGCACGCCGGGGGCGTACGCGGGAGTGGGCCGTGTCGTCATGCGGCCCATCCTGGCGTACGCCTCCGGCGGTGCGGCTGCGCGGAGGGGTCTCAGCCGCGGAAGCCGAGCAGCCCGTGCAGTGTGCTGCCCTTCGTGCTCGTCGCCGCCTTCGTGGCCTTCGCGGCCTTCGCGGCCTTCTTCGGAGGCTTCGGCTCGGGCAGTGCCTCGCAGACCGCGTCGGCCCCGCTGCCGTCGGCGCGCGGGAGGGTGCCGTCGGTGAGGTAGTCCACCAGGTACGCGTCCAGGCAGTCGCTGCCGCTCAGGCTGATGCCGTGGTTGCCGCCGCCCTCCTCGACGACCAGGCTGGAGCCCTTGAGCCTGCGGTGCATGGTGACACCGCCTTCGTAGGGCGTGGCGGCGTCGTCGGTGGCCTGGAAGAGCAGCGCGGGCGGGATGCTGCGGTTGGTGACCCGCACCGGCTCCAGCGGTTCCACCGGCCATGTGGCACACGGAGCGTTGTACCAGGTGTTGTTCCACGACATCAGGGGCGCCTTGCGGTGGGCCTGCCACGTGTCGTTGCGCCAGGTGCTCCAGGTCCGGGGCCAGGCGGCGTCGCGGCACTGCACGGCCGCGTAGACGGAGTAGCCGTTGTCGCCGCTCGCGTCCATGGCCGCGAAGTTCTCGTACGCGGAGACGAGCGCCTCCTGGTCCTCGTCCTTCACGTACGCCGCGAACGCCTGGGCGAGGGAGGGCCAGTAGCCGTCGTAGTACCCGCCGGGCAGGAAGGTGTCCTCCAGCTCGCTGGGGCCGACCCTGCCGCCCGCGGGGTGCTCCTTCACCGCGGCGCGCATGTCGTACCAGGCGGCTTCGACGCCCGCCGGGTCGGTGCCGAGGCCGTAGGTGGTGTCGTTCTTCGCGACCCAGGCCGCGAATGCCTTGTGGCGGGAGTCGAACGCGTGGTCCTGGGCGAGGTTGTCCTCGTACCAGACGCCGTCCGGGTCGACGATCGAGTCGAGGACCAGGCGGCGCACGCGCTCCGGGAACAACTTCGCGTACACCGCGCCGAGGTAGGTGCCGTAGGAGTAGCCGAAGTAGTTGATCTGCGGCGAGCCGAGGGCCCGGCGGATCACGTCGAGGTCCTTCGCGGCGCTGACGGTGTCCATGAAGGGCAGCAGGTCGCCGTGCTTCTCGCCGCAGGCGGCGGCGAAGGACGCGGCCCGGTCCCTGTTGGCCTTCTCGGCCGCGTAGGAGTCCGGCACGGCGTCGGGGCGCACCGGGGTGAAGTACTTCGGCACACAGTTCAGTGCGGGGGTGCTCTTCCCGACCCCGCGCGGGTCGAACCCGATCACGTCGTACTGGGCGGCGAGCTTCTTGGGCAGCGAGCCCGCCACGAAGCCCGCCATCGAGAGCCCGCTGCCGCCGGGGCCGCCGGGGTTGACCAGCAGCGGACCCTGCGAGGTCTTCGCCGTGTGCGGGATCCGGGAGAGTGCGAGGGTGACCTGTCTGCCCGACGGTCGGTCATGGTCCAGCGGGGTGCGGACCTTTGCGCACTGCAGGGCCGGATACGACGCCGTCCCGCATGCGCTCCACTTGAGCGGGGCGACTGCGCGCGGTGCGCCCGCCCCCGTTCCGGCGGTCGCGGTGGACGGCGCTGCGGTCACCAGACCCGCGACCGTGGCGCCGACTGCGACCAGAATTCCTGCACGTTTCGTCATATGGCCTCCCGTGGTGGAGGGAACGCGCCTGTGAGCGGCACAGCCCCCGCCGGATGCTCCCCGAATTCGGGCACGACGGGACAGATTCCATCGAGAGTTGACCCGTTCGGGCAGGAGCGCGGGCGCGGTCAGAGCAGGGTGAGCTGGGTGGGGCCGGTGGAGGGAGCGTCGGGCAGGGGCACCGGCGCCTCGGGTGCGGAGATCCGGCGGTTCTCGCCCCGGTGTACGGGACCGATGCCGAACTCGGCCGCCAGTTCGTGCACCCGGCGGGTGACGCGGCGCTGGTACCAGGTCGGCGCGTACGCCCCGTCCGCGTACATCCGCTCGTACCGCCGCACCAGGTGCGGATGGTGCTCGCCCAGCCACTGCATGAACCACTCGCGGGCGCCGGGGCGCAGATGCAGCACAAGCGGGGTCACCGACGTGGCCCCGGCGGCGGCGATCGCGCGGACGGTGGTGCGCAGCTGGTCGGGGCCGTCGCTCAGGAAGGGGATGACCGGCGCCATCAGCACACCGCAGCCGATGCCGTTGTCGGCGAGGGTGCGCACGACGTCCAGGCGGCGCTCGGGGGAGGGGGTGCCCGGCTCGACCGTGCGCCACAGAGCGGGGTCGGTGAAGCCGACGGAGACGGAGATGCCGACCTCGGTGACCTCGGCCGCCTGCCGCAGTAGCTCCAGGTCGCGCAGGATCAGGGTGCCCTTCGTCAGGATCGAGAAGGGGTTCGCGTGATCGCGCAGGGCCGTGATGATGCCCGGCATCAGCCGGTAGCGGCCCTCCGCCCGCTGGTAGCAGTCGACGTTGGTGCCCATCGCGATGTGCGCTCCGTGCCACTGCCGGGAGGCGAGGTGACGGTCCAGCAGTTCACCGGCGTTGATCTTGACGACGATCTGGGAGTCGAAACCGAGGCCGGTGTCCAGGTCCAGATAGCTGTGGGTCTTGCGGGCGAAGCAGTACACGCAGGCGTGGGAGCAACCCCGATAGGGGTTCACGGTCCATTCGAACGGCATGCGGGACGCCCCGGGCACCCGGTTCACGATCGATCGGGCCCGGATCTCGTGGAAGGTGATCCCTCGGAATTCGGGGGTGTCGAAGGTGCGCGTGGTCACCGCGTCCGCAGCGAAGAGCGCGCCGTTCCCCGCCTTTGCGGTGTTCTCGGCCAGATTGTCCCAGCGCATGGACGCCTCCTTGGTAGCACTCCGCAGAGAATAGAACACTTGTTCCCTTGATCGTGCGCGGTGGGATCGCGAGGCCCGATTTTGAGGGGCAGTACCGGAGGTGGTTGGCTCAGCTACACCCCGAACAACCGAGTGCTGAGGAGCAGGCATGGCGCAGGTCGAGGCCACGACGGAGCGGATCATCGCGGCGGACGCAGAGACTGTGTTCGATGCGCTGGCCGACTACAAGGAGGTCCGGGGCAGGGTGCTGACGGGCCACTTCAGCGAGTACGAGGTGCGTGAGGGCGGAGACGGCGAAGGCACCCTCGTGCACTGGAAGCTCCAGGCCACCAGCAAGCGGGTCCGAGACTGCCTGCTCGAGGTCACCGAGCCGACCGAAGGGCAGCTCGTCGAGAAGGACCGCAACTCCTCCATGGTCACCACCTGGACCGTCACTCCGGCCGGTGAGGGCAAGTCCAAGGCCGTCGTCGTGACCGTCTGGGACGGCGCCGGCGGCATCGGCGGCTTCTTCGAGAGGACCTTCGCGCCGAAGGGCCTCGGCCGGATCTACGACGAGCTCCTGCAGAACCTCGCCACCGAGGTCGAGAAGTAGCCCGTCCGCCGACCCCGTCGGCATCGCAGCCGGCCTCACCGGAACGGGTGGTTTTCCGGGACGGCCGGTTGTGCGCCGTAGCGCCTCCCACCGGCGCATAAGCCCTCGTTATGCGCCGCCCGCGCGCCCGGTCGCGTTTGCCCTGCCTTGCCGCCTGATGCGAGAAATGGGCGGCGCAGCAGCGACGAGGGGAGCGTCACGTGGTGGGTGGGATCACTCTGGTGAAGGACGAGCCGAGTGGCGCCGGAGGCGCCGCGGCCACGCCACCCCCACCGCCCACCGCAACGCCCGAGGACAACAGCCCCCGCCGGGTCCGCCTCGTCTTCCTCGGGCTGATGCTCACCCTGCTGCTCGCCGCGCTCGACCAGATGATCGTGGCCACAGCCCTGCCGAAGATCGTCGGTGAGCTCCACGGCCTGGACAAGATGTCCTGGGCCGTGACGGCCTACCTGCTCGCCTCCACCATCGGCCTGCCGGTCTACGGAAAGCTCGGCGACCTCTTCGGCCGCAAGGGCGTCTTCCAGTTCGCCATCGTCGTCTTCGTCATCGGCTCCGCACTCGCCGGCTGGTCGCGCACGATGGACGAACTCATCGCCTTCCGGGCCGTCCAGGGCATCGGCGGCGGCGGCCTCATGATCGGCGTCCAGGCGATCATCGCCGACATCGTCCCGCCCAGGGAACGCGGCCGCTACATGGGCCTCATCGGGGCCGTCTTCGGCCTCGCGTCCGTCGCGGGCCCCCTGCTCGGCGGCTTCTTCACCGACCACACCTCCTGGCGCTGGTGCTTCTACATCAACGTGCCGTTCGGCCTGGTCACACTCGCCGTCATCGCCGTCGTACTGAAACTGCCCAAGCCGGCCGTCCGCCCCCGCCTCGACGTGCTCGGGGCGCTCCTGCTCGCCGCCGCCTCGACCTGCCTGGTACTGCTGACCAGTTGGGGCGGCACGGAATATGCCTGGGGCTCGCGCACCGTCCTGGGGCTCGCCGCCGGTGCTGCCGGAACGACTCTGCTGTTCCTCGCCGTCGAACACCGCGCGGCCGAACCCGTCATCCCCCTGCGGCTGTTCCGCGACTCGGTCTTCAACGTCACGGCGCTGGTGGGGGCCGTCATCGGGATCGCGCTCTTCGGCGCCGCCAGCTACCTGCCGACCTACCTCCAGATGGTCGAGGGCGCCACCGCGACCGAATCGGGGCTGCTGATGCTGCCCATGATGGGCGGCATCGTCGGCGCGTCCATCGTCTCCGGCCAGCTGATCTCGCGGACCGGGCGCTACCGGATCTACCCCCTCGCCGGCAGTGCGGTCTCGGCCGTCGGCATGTGGCTGCTCTCGCGGCTGGAGACCGACACCTCAGCGGTCGAATACGGCTTCGGGCAGGCCGTGCTGGGCATCGGGATCGGCCTGGTCATGCCGGTGCTCGTCCTCGCCGTGCAGAACTCCGTACACCCCGCCGACCTCGGCAGCGCGACCAGCGCCAACAACTACTTCCGCCAGATCGGCGGCAGCGTCGGCGCGGCGATCTTCGGAACCCTGTTCGCGGGGCGGCTCGGGGACGCCCTCGGGGTGCGGCTCCCCACCGGAGCCGACCTGCCCGACCCGGAGTCGATCACCCCGCAGCTGGTCCACGCCATGGAGCCCGCCCTGCGCGACGCCTACATCCAGGCGTACGCCGACGCGATGCCGCGGATCTTCCTCTACCTCGTGCCGGTGCTCCTGCTCGGCCTGTTCCTCGCCTTCTTCCTCAAGGAGAAACCCCTGGTGCCCCACCACACCCCAGGCACGGCCGCCGACCCGTCCGCGACGCACTCCACGATCCCCGCTGCCCGCACCGACCCCGGCCCGCCGCCTGCCGGACGGCTGTCCGGCGTCCCGGTCTGCGGCAGCGTCCAGCACCCCGACGGTACGAAGGTGGGGCGCGCCGCCCTCACCCTCATCGACGTCCAGGGGCAGCAGATCGGACGTGGCGCGAGCGGTGACGACGGGCGGTACGCGCTCAGCGCGCCCGGTGCCGGTTCGTACGTGCTGATCGCAGCGGCGGGCGGGCACCAGCCGCAGGCCGTCAGCGTCACCGTCGGCGAGCGGCCCGTGGAGCTCGATGTGGTGCTCGGCGGTGCGGGACGGCTCGCGGGCGCGGTCGTCACCCCCGACGGTGCCCCGGTCCGCGACGCGGCGGTGACGCTCACCGATGTGCGCGGCGAAGTCGTCGCGACCACCCGCACGGGGCGCGACGGCGGCTACGTGATCGGCGAGCTGGTGGCGGGTGAGTACACCCTGGCGGCCAGCGCCCCCGCCTTCCGCCCCGCCGCCCTGCCGGTCAGCGTGCAGGCCGCGAGAGAGACCAGGCAGGACATCGAACTGGCCGGCGGCGCCGTGCTGCGCGGTGTCGTACGGGCTCCCGGCGGGCGGGTCGTCGAGGACGCCAGGGTCACCCTGCTGGACGCGGCGGGCAACGTGGTCGACACTCTCGCCACCGGACCTGACGGTGCGTTCCGCTTCGTGGACCTGTCGACCGGTGAGTACACCGTGATCGCCGCCGGCTACCCGCCCGTCGCCACCGTGCTCCAGGTCCCCGGGGGCGGACGGACCGAACGTGATCTCCAGCTGGGCCACGAGGACTGAACAAGCCCTACCGTGACGGGGGAGTCAGTACGGGTGGACGTGCCCGCCGGCCGTCCTGGAGCGTTCGCCGAAGCCCTGAGCAGCTGAGCGGTTCGGCCGAACACCCGGGCTCAGCGCAGCGGGTCCTCCCGGACCAGCGACATCAGCGCCTGCGCCCCCGGGCTCATGGCCCGGGCCGGCGGAAGCAGCACGACGCTCTCGTAGACCGGCCGGTGCGCACCGTCGAGCTCCACCACCACGAGCCCCCGCGCCTCCTGCTTGCGGGAGAAGTGGTGCGGCACCACGGCGATACCGAGGCCCTCATGGACCAGCTCCAGCAGGCTGTGGACATCGTTGACCTCGAGCGCCACCGTACGGCGCACCCCTGCTGCGGCGAACGCCTCGTCCGCCGCGCGGCGCGGGCCCCAGTCCGGATGGAAGTCGATGAACGACTCGCCGTGCAGACCGGTCCACGCCACCCGGGGCACCTCCGCGAGACGGTGACCGGGGGCGCAGAGGACGACCATGGGCTCCCGCGCCAGTGGCATGAGCTCGCCCGCCCACTCCAGCGGACTGACGGTGGCGGCGAACGCGAGGTCCAGACGCCCGCCGGCCACACCCTCCAGCAGGCTGGAGGTGCCCTCCTGGCGCAGTCGGATCTCCATGTGCGGATGGTCCCGGTGGAAGGCCGCGAGGAGCCGGGCCGGGCTGACCCCGGCCACGCACTGCTCGACCCCCAGCGTCAGCGTGCCGCGCAGCAGCCCCCGTACGGCATCGACGGCGTCGCGCGCCGCCCTCGCCCCCGCCAGGGTGCGCTCCGCCTCCACGAGCAGCGCCTGCCCCGCCTCGGTGAGCCGCACCGTGCGCGTCGTGCGGCTGAACAGAGGGGTCTTCAGTTCGTGCTCCAGCGCCCGGACGGACGCGGACAGCCCGGACTGGGACACGGCGAGGCGTTCGGCCGCTCGGGTGAAGTGCTGCTCCTCCGCGACGGCCACGAAGTGCTCCAGCTGACGCAGTTCCATGATTGAGCAATCTAATCGATGAATCCCAGTGCAATCTCCTGTTGGACCGCTGGATCGTTCTCCGCCAGTCTGGACGCTGCGCACCAGACCTGGCGCGCTCCCCCCGGACCTCTCCCGTGGAGTGCTCGCATGTACCTTCCGTCCGCCGACCGCTACACCGCCATGCCCTACCGGCGCACCGGACGCAGCGGCCTGCTGCTTCCCGCGCTGTCGCTCGGGCTCTGGCACAACTTCGGAGGCGACCGGACCCCGGAGAGCCAGGGAGAGATCCTCCGCAGGGCGTTCGACCTGGGCATCACCCACTTCGACCTCGCCAACAACTACGGCCCGCCCCCCGGCTCCGCCGAGATCGCGATGGGCCGTGCCCTGAAGACGGACTTCGCCCGTCTCCGGGACGAGATCGTCATCTCCACCAAGGCCGGCTACGACATGTGGGACGGCCCGTACGGTGAGTGGGGGTCCGCGAAGTACCTGCGCGCCTCGCTGGACCAGAGCCTCACCCGGCTCGGCATCGAGTACGTCGACATCTTCTACTCGCACCGCTTCGACCCCGACACCCCGCTCGAGGAGACCATGCGGGCGCTCGACGCCGCTGTCCGCCAGGGCAAGGCGCTGTACGCCGGCATCTCCAACTACTCCGCCGAGCAGACCCGCGAGGCCGCCCGGATCCTGAACGACCTGGGCACCCCGCTCCTCATCCACCAGCCCCGCTACTCGATGCTGGACCGTTGGGTGGAGGACGGGCTGCTGGACGCCCTCGACGAGCTCGGCACCGGCTCCATCGCCTACTCGCCGCTGGAGCAGGGCATCCTCTCCGACCGCTATCTGCGGGGCATCCCGGAGGGGTCGCGCGCCGCGGGTACCAGCCCCTTCCTGTCGGCCGACGCCGTCACCCCCGAGCTGGTGAGCCGGCTGGGCGGGCTGAACGAGCTGGCGCGGGAGCGCGGACAGTCCCTGGCCCAGCTGGCGCTGGCCTGGGTGCTGCGCGGCGGCCGGGTCACCTCCGCCGTCGTCGGCGCGAGCAGCGTCGCCCAGCTGGAGAACAGTGTGGCGACGGTCCGCAACCTGGAGTTCGGCGAGGACGAGCTCGCCCGCATCGACGAGCTCGTCAAGGGCACGGTCCGGCCCTGACGGCCCTGACGGCCCGCCGCCCCGACGGCCGGCGCACCGGCGACCCGACGGGTCAGAGCCAGCCGTTGCGCCGGAAGCCGCGGTGGATGACGAAACAGGCGACCACCATCACACCCACGACGAACGGGTAGCCGTAGGTCCAGTGCAGTTCCGGCATGTGGTCGAAGTTCATGCCGTACACCCCGCAGACCATGGTGGGGACGGCGATGACGGCCGCCCATGCGGTGATCTTGCGCATGTCCTCGTTCTGGGCGACGGTCACCTGCGCGAGATGGGCCTGCAGCACGGAGTCGAGCAGAGCGTCGAACGCGGCGATCTGCTCGGCCGTGCGGGCCAGGTGCCCGGCGACATCGCGGAAGTAGGGCTGGAAGTCCGGCCCCACCGGCTCCATCGTGCGGCTCGCCAGGGCCTGCAGCGGCCGGTCCAGCGGGGACACGGCCCGCTTGAACTCCAGCAGCTCACGCTTCAGCTGGTAGATACGGCCCGCGTCCCCCCGGCCGGCGTGCTCGCTGAAGACGGCGGTCTCCACGGCGTCGATGTCGTTCTGCATGGACTCGGCCACGCCGAGGTAGGCGTCGACCACATGGTCGGCTATCGCGTGCAGCACGGCCGCGGGTCCCTTCGCCAGCTGCTCCGGCGCGGACTCCAGGCCCTCGCGCAGCGGGCCGAGCGAGCCGTGGCTGCCGTGCCGGACGGTGATCACGAAGTCGGGGCCGGTGAAGACCATGATCTCCCCGGTGTCCACCACCTCGCTGGTCGCGGTGAGTTCCTCGTGCTCGACGTAGCGGCACGTCTTGAACACGGCGAACAGTGTCTCGTCGTACCGCTCCACCTTGGGCTGCTGATGGGCGTGCACCGCGTCCTCGACGGCCAGCGGATGCAGCGCGAACAGCTCGGCGACACCGGCGAACTCGGCCACGGTCGGCTCGTGGAGCCCGAGCCAGACGAAGCCCCGGCCGGAGGTACGGACCCGGCGCAGGGCCTCGTCCGCCGGGCAGTCCGACGGATACCGCACTCCGTCCTCGTACAGCACGCAGTTGACCACCGCGCTGCCGAGCGGGGAGCGCGCGGGGTGGCTCAGGTCCACCTTGCCGCGGTAGGCACGGCGTACCACGCGGCGGAGGCTGCGGATCATCGTCACGGGGGGCTCCTTCGCACGATCGGCGGCCAGTGTGCCACCGGCGCGGGCCCGTCCGTCCGGCGCCCCCGGCATCACCGGACTGGACCAGTGACAGATCCCGACGGCTCTGGTCCGGTGCCCTTGCGGCGCGTACCGTGATGCGGCACGAAGATCTTCTTCCCGGGAGCGGGCGGGGGATATCCGTCGACCGTGCGGGTACCGATGTCGCACGACCGACGCGGTATCCGTTCGACCGCACCCCACCGACCAGCGACAGGACCGTGCACCGTGAAGATCCTCGTCAGCGCCGACATGGAGGGCGCCACCGGCGTGACGTGGCCGGCCGACGTGCTGCCCGGCACCTCGCAGTGGGAGAGGTGCCGCCCCCTGTTCACCTCCGACGTGAACGCGGCGGCCCTCGGCTTCTACGACGGGGGCGCCGACGAGGTACTCGTCAACGAGGCCCACTGGTCGATGCGCAACCTGCTCCTGGAGCTGCTCGACGACCGCGTGCAGATGCTGACCGGCCGGCACAAGTCCCTCTCCATGGTCGAGGGCATCCAGCACGGGGACGTCGACGCCATCGCGTTCGTCGGCTACCACACCGGTGCCGGCACGGAGGGCGTACTCGCGCACACCTATCTCGCCAACTCCATCACCGGCGTCTGGCTGAACGGTGTCCGTGCCAGCGAGGGCCTGCTCAACGCCCATGTCGCGGCGGAGTACGGCGTCCCCGTCATCCTGGTCACCGGCGACGACCTGACCTGCAAGGACGCGGATCTCTACGCCCCCGATGCCCGCAAGGTCGCGGTGAAGGACCACGTCTCCCGGTACGCGGCCGTGTGCCGCACCCCAGCACGTACCGCCGCCGACATCAGGGCGGCGGCCAAGGACGCGACCGCGCTCGCCGTGCGCCACACACCCGTGACCGGGGGCTCCTTCACGGTGGAGCTCGAATTCGATGCCGCGCATCTGGCGGCGGCCGCGACCGTGGTCCCCGGCGTGGCGCCCAGTGGCGAGCGGCGCGTCGCCTACACCAGCGGGACGATGTACGAAGGTATTCGCACGTTCAAGGCGGTGACGACGATCGTGTCGTCCGCCGTGGAGGAGCAGTATGGCTGAGACGACCGACCCGCCCGGAGCCGTGGACGGCCCGGCGCTCGACGAATCCGTGACGTTCACCTCCGAACTGATCCGGATCGACACCACCAACCGCGGTGACGGCAACTGCCGGGAGCGCCCGGCCGCCGAGTACGTCGCCGAACGGCTGGCCGGCGCCGGACTGGAACCGACGCTGCTCGAGCGCACGCCCGGACGGACCAACGTGGTCGCCCGGATCGAGGGCACCGACCCGTCCGCCGACGCCCTTCTCGTGCACGGGCATCTCGACGTGGTGCCCGCGGAGGCCGCCGACTGGACCGTGCACCCGTTCTCGGGCGAGGTGCGCGACGGGGTCGTGTGGGGACGCGGCGCCGTCGACATGAAGAACATGGACGCGATGGTCCTCGCCGTCGTCCGGGCCTGGGCGCGGGCCGGTGTCCGCCCGCGCCGGGACATCGTCATCGCCTACACGGCCGACGAGGAGGCCAGTGCCGAGGACGGCTCCGGTTTCCTCGCCGACCGGCACCCGGAGCTCTTCGAGGGCTGCACGGAAGGCATCAGCGAGTCCGGGGCCTTCACCTTCCACGCCGGACCCGGCATGTCGCTCTACCCGATCGCGGCGGGCGAGCGCGGCACGGGCTGGCTGAAGCTGACCGCCGAGGGCAAGGCGGGACACGGCTCCAAGGTCAACAGGGCCAACGCCGTCAGCGCGCTCGCCGCCGCCGTCGCCCGGATCGGGGAGCACGAGTGGCCGGTGCGGTTGACCCCGACCGTACGGGCCGCCCTCACCGAGATCGCCGCGCTCCACCACATCCGTGTCGACCTCGACGCGCCCGGATTCGATGTGGACGAGCTGCTGGGCAAGCTCGGCGCTGCCGCCGCGCTGGTCGAGTCGACCATTCGCAACAGCAGCAACCCGACGATGCTGGAAGCCGGTTACAAGGTCAACGTGATCCCGGGCAGGGCCACCGCCCTGATCGACGGCCGCATGGTGCCGGGCGGCGAGGACGAGTTCATCGAGACCCTCGACCGGCTGACCGGACCCGGTGTCGACTGGGAGTTCCATCACCGCGAGGTGGCGCTTCAAGCCCCGGTCGACTCACCGACGTACGCGAAGATGCGCGCCGCCGTCGAACTGTTCGACCCGGGCGCCCATGCCGTCCCGTACTGCATGTCGGGCGGTACGGACGCCAAGCAGTTCTCCCGGCTCGGCATCACCGGCTACGGGTTCTCCCCGCTGAAGCTGCCCGTCGGCTTCGACTACCAGGCCCTGTTCCACGGTGTCGACGAGCGGGTCCCCGTCGACGCCCTGCACTTCGGTGTACGGGTCCTGGACCACTTCCTGCGCAACGCCTGACGACTACGGGGGAACCGACCATGGTGTCCACAGCGGCGTACGGCGCGTGGCCGTCACCGATCGACGCGGCACTGGCCGCCTCGCACGACGGCCGGCCCGAGTTCGTCGGTGACGTCGGCGACGAGGTGTGGTGGACGGAACCGCGCCCGTCGGAAGGGGGCCGGCGTGCCCTCGTACGCCGCCTGGCCGACGGCACCACCACCTCCGTCCTGCCCGCCCCGTGGAACGCCCGCAGCCGCGTCATCGAGTACGGCGGCCGGCCGTGGGCCGGGGCGGCGCGCGAGGAGGGCGGACCGCTGGTCGTCTTCGTCCACCACCCCGACCAGCGGCTGTACGCCTACGCCCCGGACGGGTCCGACGAGCCCTGGCCGCTCAGCCCCGTGTCGGACATCGGCGGCGGACTGCGCTGGGTCGACCCCCAGCTGCACCTCGACCGCGGCGCGCACGGCGAAGTCTGGTGCGTGCTCGAGGAGTTCACCGGCGAGTCGCCCACGGACGTCCGCCGGACGATCGCCGCAGTGCCCCTGGACGGCTCGGCGGCCGGCGACCGGAGCGCCGTGCGGGAACTCAGCGGCGACCGGCACCGGTTCGTCACCGGGCCGAAGCTCTCCTTCGACGGCCGCAGGGCCGCCTGGATCGCCTGGGACCACCCGCAGATGCCGTGGGACGGCACGGTCGTGATGGTCGCCGAGGTCACCGAGGAGGGCTCCTTCACCGGCGTACGGCCGATCGTCGGCGACATCGACGAGTCGGTCGTCCAGGTGGAGTGGGACCGGGACGGCTCGCTGCTCTTCGCGTCGGACGTCGACGGCTGGTGGGAGCTCCAGCGGATCCGGCCGGACGCCGTGGCGGGCGCCGTCGTGCCCAGCAGCCGGCTCTGCGCGGGCCGCGGCGAGGAGTTCGGCGGGCCGCTGTGGAAGATCGGTCTGCACTGGTTCCGGCTGCTGGACAGCGGGCTGATCGCCGTCATCCACGGCCGGGGCACCACCCGGCTCGGAGTGCTCGACCCGGAGACGGGTGAGCTCGTCGACGTCGCGGGGCCCTGGACGTCGTGGGCCGAAACGCTCGCCGTGCAGGACAGCCGGGTCATCGGCATCGCGGCGAGCCCGCACAGCTCCTTCGAGGTGGTGGAGCTGGACACCGCGACGGGTCACACCCGGACCATCGGCCCGCCCCACCAGGACGCCGTCGACCCCGCGTACTACCCCGAGCCGCAGATCCGCACCTTCACCGGACCCGGTGGCCGTGAGATCCACGCCCACGTCCACCCACCGCACCACCCCGCGGTCACCGGCCCCGGTGACGAGCTGCCGCCCTACGTGGTCTGGGCGCACGGCGGCCCCACCGGACGCGACCCGGTCGCCCTCGACCTGGAGATCGCCTACTTCACCTCCCGGGGCATCGGCGTCGCCCAGGTCGACTACGGCGGTTCCACCGGATACGGCCGCCTCTACCGCGAACGCCTCCGCGAACAGTGGGGCGTGGTCGACGTGGAGGACTGCGCCGCCGTCGCCCTGGGGCTGGCCGAGGAGGGCTCGGCCGACCGCGAACGGTTGGCGATCAGGGGCGGAAGCGCCGGCGGCTGGACCGCCGCCGCGTCCCTCACCGGTACCGATGTGTACGCCTGCGGGGCGATCAGCTACCCCATCCTCGATCTGGAGGGCTGGGCGACCGGTGAGACGCACGACTTCGAGTCGCGGTACCTCGATTCGCTCGTGGGCCCGCTGGCCGAGGTGCCCGAGCGCTACCGCGAGCGCTCACCCATCAACCACACGGACCGGCTCACCGTTCCGTTCGTGCTGCTCCAGGGACTGGACGACCCGATCTGCCCACCGGCCCAGTGCGAACGGTTCCTCGCCACCCTCGCAGGGCGCGGCATCCCCCACGCGTACATCACCTTCGAGGGGGAGAGCCACGGATTCCGCCGCGCGGACACCGTGCGCCGGGCGCTGGAGGCCGAACTCTCCCTCTACGCACAGACGTTCGGCATCGACCGGACCGACATCCCCCGGCTGGAGCTGGAGAAGTGACCCTGCAGCCCCTCACCCGGCCGGCCCGGTTGCGTCCCGGCGCCCGGGTCGCGGTCGTGGCACCCAGTGGTCCCGTGCCGCCCGAGCGCCTCGAGACGGGACTCGACCTGCTGCGCGGCTGGGACCTGGACCCGGTGGTCGCACCCCATGTCCTGGATGTCCACCCGGGGTTGGACTACCTGGCCGGTTCGGACGAGGACCGGGCCCGTGACCTGCAGGAGGCGTGGTGCGATCCGTCCGTGGACGCGGTGCTGTGCGCCCGCGGCGGGTACGGCGTCCACCGCATGGTCGATCTCCTCGACTGGCCCGCGCTGAGGGCGGCCGGGCCCAAGGTGTTCGTCGGCTACAGCGACATCACCGTGCTGCACGAGGCATTCGCCCTGCGGGCGGGATTCTCGACCCTGCACGGACCGATGGTCGCCACCGAGGTCTTCCTGAAGGACGCCGCCACCCAGGAGTCGCTGCGCTCCACCCTGTTCGAGCCCGAGTCGGTGCGTACGCTCGGGCTGGGCACGGCGGCCGCGCTGGTCCCCGGGCGGGCCCGGGGGGTCACGTACGGCGGCTGTTCGAGCCTGCTCGCGGCCGACGCGGGGACCCCGCAGGCCCGGACCTCCGCCCGGGGCGGCCTGCTCATGATCGAAGACATCACGGAGGACCCGTACCGGCTCGACGGCATCCTCACCCGGCTGTCGCGCATGGGAGCCCTCGACGGCATATCCGGGGTGGCGTGCGGCTCCTGGGCGAGTTGCGGACCGTACGAGCAGGTCCGGGCCGTGCTCGACGACCGGCTGGGCGGACTCGGGATACCGGTCGTCGAGGAGCTGGGCTTCGGCCACTGCTCCACGGCGCTGACGATCCCGCTCGGCGTGCCCGCGGTGCTGGAGGCGCCGGCCGACGGCGGTCGCTGCACGCTCACCACGGAGGTGCCGGCCCTGGTGTGACGTGCCCACCACGCGGATTTCCTGAATATCTGTCATGAAACCGCGGTCCGGTGCGTTGACAGCGGTATGACGGGTGTCACAGCATGGGCCCGGCTCGGTACTTACCGGTCGGTAAGGTGTTCCTCGGTGTGGAGGTCCATGTGTCGCGCACTGTCCCCAGGTCCCGCAGTCCACTCACCTTCCTCGCCGGGGCGGCGCTCATCGCCCCGCTCGCCCTGCTCGGCGCCGGTCCCGCGTCGGCCGCATCCGAATTCACCGTGACCCCACTGGAGTTCACCGTCCGTGCGGGCGACCGCTCCTGCACCGTGGACGCCGACCTCTACCGGCCCGCCGGTGTCGACGCGGAGCACCCCGCCCCCGCGGTCCTCGCGACCAACGGCTTCGGCGGCAGCAAGTCCGACGGCTCCACCGACGCCATCGGCAAGGCCTTCGCCTCCCGCGGATACGTCGGCCTCGTCTACTCCGGACTGGGCTTCGGTGAGTCCGGCTGCCTCATCACGCTCGACGACCCGGCCATCGACGGAAAGGCGGCCTCCGGGCTCATCGACTTCCTCGCCGGGACACGCGCCGCCGACGACGGCACCAGGGCCGACTACGTCACGGGCGACGGCCCGGGTGACCCGCGGGTCGGCATGATCGGCGGCTCGTACGGCGGGGCCGTCCAGCTGGCCACCGCGTCATCCGACCGCCGGGTCGACGCACTCGTTCCGCTGATCACCTGGAACGACCTGGCGTACGCACTCGCCCCGAACGCCACGGGAGCGACCCGGGGGGTCTCCTCCGACACCCCCGGTGTCTTCAAGTGGCAGTGGACCAACGGCTTCTACCTGATGGGCGAGGCCCAACCGCTCCTGGTCCCGAGCCTCGACCCGTCGCGTTTCGGCAACCTCACCTGCCTCCACTTCGCCCCGCAGGCGTGCGACACCATCCGCCTCCTGAACTCCGGCCGCTACCCGGCCGCCGAGGCCGACGCGATGCTGGACTACGCCCGCAGCGTCTCACCGGCCTCCTACCTGCCGGGCGTCACGGCACCGACCCTGCTCGTCCAGGGCCAGGCCGACAGCCTGTTCAACCTCAACGAGGCGACCGCCACCTACCGGACGCTCGCGGCGCAGGGCACGACGACGAAGATGGTCTGGCAGGCCTGGGGTCACAGCGGGGGCGAGGTACCCGGCGAACTCGACCTCGCGGAAGGCAATCTGGAGACCAGCTACGTCGGACAGCGGATCCTCGCCTGGTTCGACCGCTACCTCCAGCACGAGGAGGACACCGACACCGGGCCCGCGTTCGCCTACTACCGCGACTGGGCGAGCGGCTACGGAACCGCGGCCGCCGTCCCCGCCCTCTCGCGGAAGATGTACCTCTCCGGCGACGGCACCCTGACCGACAGCCGTGCGCAGGTCACCCGGGGCAGCCGCCAGTACACGAACTGGCTCCTGCCCACCAGCCACTCCGAGAGCGCGCTGGCCGGCCTGATCGGGATCGACGACCCGGCACCGTACGACACCAAGGGCACCTACCTCGGCTGGACCAGCGCCCCCCTCACCTCGGCAGTGGATGTCGTCGGTGCGCCGAAGGCCACCCTGAAGGTCGTCTCACCGAAGACGGAGCGCGTCCAGAACAGCGGGGACGCCGCCGACAAGCTGGTCCTCTTCGCGAAGGTGTACGACGTGGCGCCCGACGGCAGCAAGAAGCTCGTCAACCGTCTGGTCGCGCCGGTGCGCGTCCCGGACGTCACGCGCCCCTTCACCGTGGAGCTGCCGGGCATCGTCCACCGGTTCGAGCCGGGGCACCGGCTGCGGTTCGTGATCGCGGCGAGCGACACGGCGTACTTCGGCAACCGGGGCATCAAGCCGGTCACCGTCGCCAGTACCCCGCAGGACACCGGGGTACTGGAGCTCCCGGTGGTCGGCTGACCGTCACCCGAACGGCCGCGCTCCACCGCCCCCGGGCCCCGCACGGAGAGATCCTGGGGTTCGGGGACCGCCGTTCCTGGTACCGCAGTAAGGACCCAGCGAAAGGGCCGCCCATGAGCCCCAAGGACGTCACCACCGGCCGCTCGGGCGCGTTCAGCCCCGCACGGATCGCCGTCACCGTCCTGGCGGTCCTCGCGATCGTCTTCATCTGCGTCAACACCGACGAGGTCACCATCCGCGTGATCATCCCGAAGGTCACGATGCCTCTCTGGGCCGCACTGCTGGGAGTGTTCGTGGCGGGACTGCTCTGCGGGGGCTATGTGATGTACCGGCGCGGGCGGGCCGCCAGGAGGTAGCACCCCGCGCCTCAGGCCGCCGCGGCCGTCTGCTCGTCCAGCGCCGCGAACAGCCAGGCGTGTGCGGACCCGGGGGTCGGCTCCGGCGGACCGCCCGGGGTGCTGATCACCTCGGTCACCAGGTCCCAGTAGCGGTCGATCCGCGGGTCGACCGCGAGCTGCCGGGCCAGCCGGCTGCGGAAGGCGGAGGTGTCGCGGGCGCCGTACACACTCGCGTACGCACCCACGAAGCTGTCCAGTTCCTCGCCCGCGTACGGTTCCCGGCCGCGGCGCAACTGCTTGCCCGCAAGCTCGTACGCCTGGGCCAGACCGGCGTACAGCACGGCCGGTCCGTGGGCTCCCGCGGCCTTGTGCGCCTCGGGCCGCGGCTGTTCGGCGCCCGGGCACGGACGGGTCACGAAGGCGTTCAGCCGGGCGAAGGCGAGGGCCTGGGCAGGCTCCGGGGCGTCGGGCGGCTCAGGTACCGCCACCTCCAGGAACGCGGCCGTCGCCCGGGCCGGCATCCGCGGCGGCAGCCAGGACCGCCAGAACCGGGCCAGCGGGGCCGTGCTCGGCGGGGCGGCCAGGGCGCCGATCAGGGCCAGCCGGTCGGCCCGCTCCCCGGGCGGGCACTCCTGGACCAACCGCAGCCCCGCCTCCCGCCAGCGCATGGCCTTGAGCTGGGAGCCGAGTTCGCGCAACTGCCTGGCCACGGCGTCCTCCAGCACGCTGCCCGCAGCGTCCTCCTCGTCGAGGATGCGGCGCACCTCGCGCAGCGGCAGACCGAGGGCGCGCAGGGAGCGGACCAGGCGCAGCCGACCGAGCGCTTCGGGGCCGTAACGGCGATGCCCGCCGGAACTGCGGGAGGCCTCCGGCAGCAGGCCGCGGTCGGAGTAGAAGCGGACTGCCTTGACGGAGACGCCCGCGCGCTCGGCGAGTTCGCCGATGCTGCTCAGGCCGTCGTGCGACGTGAACACTTGAACCTCCCTCAGGGGGAGCTTCTACCGTACCGGCGAGCGCGGCCCGCCGATCGTGGAGGTCCGCCGACGACGGCGCACGGAGGAGAGGCCCATGACCGTATTCGTCCTGGTTTCCGGGATGTTCACCGGACCGCACGTATGGGAGGACACAGCCGCGCACCTGGCCTCGCAGGGAGCCGAGGCGCACGCCGTGGCCCTCACCGGACTCGACCGGTCCCGCACTGTCGAGGCGGCCGGCATCGACCTGGAGACCCACATCGCGGACGTACTCGCGGCGATCGACTCGGTCGGCGTCGCGGGCAGCCGGGAGATCGTGCTGGTCGGCCACGACTACGGCATCCACCCGGCGCTGGGTGCCGCGGACCGGCGGGCGGAGCTGATCGACCGGATCGTCTACCTGGACTCGGGGATGCCGCAGGACGGCGTTCCCGCCCTGGCCGCGGTCCCGGACCAGTCCCTGCGCGAGGAGTTGACCGGGCACGCCGGTGCCTGCGGGACCCGGCGGGAGCTGCCCTTCCCGGCCCGCGACGAGTGGCAGCGCTGGGGCAGCACCGCGGGCATTCCCGACGCGGCGCTCGACCGGCTCACCGCCCTGGCGGCGCCCCAGCCTCTGCGCACCCTGCTCCAGCCACTGCGGCTGACCGGTGCGGCGGCCTCGCTGCCCGTCACCGGGGTGCTGTGCAACCGAAACGGTGCGAGCATCGAACTGATCCAGATGCGCGTGGGCTTCGGTGACCCCGCCCTTCAGGCCCTGACCGATCCCGGGGTGACATTCTTCGAACTCCCCACCGGGCACTGGCCGATGCTCTCCCTCCCTGCCGAGCTCGCCGACGTCCTGCTGCGGGCCGCCGCGGGCGGGGGACACCGGCTGGTGCCTCCCGGCCCCGCGGAGCCGCCCGCGCACCTGCGGCCGTTCCTGCTGGACGTGCCGGACCTCCCCCGTGAGCGGAGAGGGAACGTCGACCTGTACCTGCCCGACGCCGGAGACCCGCGGCCGGCCGTCGTGTTCGTGCACGGCGGACCGGTGCCCGCCGAGGCCCGGCCGACCCCGCGTGACTGGCCGGGCCTGAGGGGGTACGCCCGGTACGCCGCAGGGCAGGGGGTGGTGGGCGTGACCCTCGACCACCGCCTGCACGACCTGGCCGACTACAAGCGTGCCGCCGCGGACGTGGCTGCCGCCGTGGAGCTGGTCCGGGCCGATCCGCGGGTGGACGGGGACCGGGTCGCCCTGTGGTTCCTCTCGGGCGGCGGTCTGATCGCGGCGGACTGGCTGCGCCGGCCTCCGGTGTGGCTGCGCTGCCTGGCGGCCAATTACCCGATCCTGGCACCGCTGCCGAACTGGGGTCTGTTCGACAGCCGGTTCCATCCGGTGGACGCGGTGGCGGGCGCGGGTGCCCTTCCCGTCGTGATCACGAGGGTGGGGCGTGAGATGCCCGAGATCGCCGCCACCGTCGAAAAGTTCCTGACCGCGGCCACGGACTGCGGGGCGGACGTCGAGGTGGTCGACGTGCCGAACGGTCACCACAGCTTCGAGACCGTCGACCCGACGGAGGAGTCGCGCGAGGCGGTACGCGGTGCGATGCGCTCGGTGCTGGCCCATCTGACGGCCTGACCGTTACCGCGAGCCCGGCATCGGTCGAACCGAGAAGATCCCTAGGTCGAGACCGGGAGTGAGACCAGTCCGCGAACGAGCCGGGTCCGACGCCAGTTCAGTTCCGCCGTCGGTACGGCCAGGTGGAGGCGGGGGAAACGCGTCAGGACGGCGCGCAGGACGATCTCCGCCTCGGCCTTCGCCAGAGGAGCGCCGACGCAGCGGTGGATTCCGTGGCCGAAGGCGAGGTGGCCCGCGGCTTCCCGGCCCAGGTCGAGCCGGTCCGGTACCGGGAACCTCGCCGGGTCGCGGTTGGCGGCCCCGAGGGCGATCAGCACCGGGACGCCGGCGGGGACGGCGCTGTCTCCGAGCGTGACGGGTTCGGTGGTGAAGCGGAACGTGGAGGTGCTGACGGGGGAGTCGTAGCGCAAAAGCTCCTCCAGTGCGGCCGGAATGCTCCCCGGGTCCCGGCGCAGCCGTTCCGACTCGGCGGGGTGGAGGAGGAGGGCGAGGGCGGCGTTGCCGAGGAGGCCGGTGGTCGTCTCGTGCCCTGCGACGAGCAGCAGCACGGCCAGGGAGACCAGCTCCTCCTCGCTGAGGCGATCGTCGCCGTCGCGGGCCGCGATGAGGCGGTCGAGGAGCGAACTGCCCGGGCGCAGGCGCTTGGACGCGATGAGGCCGGTCATGTAGTCGGCCACGGCGTGCGAAGCATCGTCGCCGCGGTCCGGCTGCCCGGCGGCGAACAGCGCGCCGGACCACCGCTGGATCGCCGGCCGGTCGCACTCCGGCACACCCAGGAGCTCGCAGATCACGATGACTGGCAGGGGCACGGCGAGTTCGCCGACGAAGTCGACCTGGCCGCCCACCGGCCACCGGTCCAGGAGTTCATCGGCCAGACGGGCGATGAAGGGGCGCAGCCCGGACACGGCGCCCGTCGTGAACGCACCGGTCACCAGCTTCCGCAGCCGGGTGTGCTCGGGAGGATCGGTGGCCAGCATGCTGTGTGCGACCGCAGGGTGCAGGCGGCGCTGCGACCCGGCGCCCGCGAAGAAGGCCGCCGTGTCCTTCGACAGGCGGGAGTCGCCGAGCCCTGCCGGGCTTCCGCGTACCCCGTGACCAGGTAGCTGCTCCGTCCGCTCGAGCCGACGGGCACCGCCTGCACCGGGCAGGTGGAGCGCATGGCCGCGAACGCGGGGTACGGGTCGCGGTGGACGTGGGGGTCTCCGGTCGGGTCGGTCACGGTGTCAGGCTCCCACCGTGTCCCACCCCCGCACTCACGGGGGAGCGCGGTCCGTCCCGGCCGGTGTGCCCTTCGTCCGTGTGAAGCCGGCAGACCCCGTCCGCACCGCACGTGGTGTGCGGCGCGCACTGTTCGCGCACCTGCTCGTGCGGGGATGTGCGGATCAGGTGGTCCGGCGCAGCGCCACCACGTCGATCTCCACGAGGATGCCCATCAGCTCGGAGCCCACCGTGGTGCGCACCGGCCGGGGGTCGCCGAAGTGCTTGCGGAAGACCTCGTCGAACCCGGCGAAGTCGCGGTGGACGTCCTGGAGATGGACCGTCGCCTTCACCACGTCGTCGAGCGTGAGCCCGTCCGTCGCAAGGAGCGCGCTCAGGTTCGCGAGCACCTGGCGGGTCTGCCCCTCGATCGTCCCGTCCAGCTCGCCCGTGACCGGGTCCTGCGGGCCGAAGCCGGAGGTGAACAGGTACGGGCCCGCTGCGATGCCCTGGCTGTATCCGCCGATCGGCGCGGGCGCCGTCGCGGTCGTGACGGCGTGGCGCCCGGGGCGGGAGCTGTCGGTGGTCACTTGGTGAGGTCTCCTTCGCGCGCGTTCACCTCGGCGTAGTGGCGGAGCTTGTCCTCGTCCACGGTGACGCCGAGACCCGGGCCGTCCGGTACCCGCAGGCGGCCGTCGGTCAGTGTGAGCGGCTCGATGATGTCGTCCGCGTGCAGGTAGTACATGGAGTCGATGGCGCGCGACAGCACCGGGGTGCTGGCGACCACCGCGAGGTGGGCGGCCGTCGCGATGCCCAGCTCACCACCACTGTGCAGGTTCATCCCGAGGCCGAACGTCTCGCAGTGAGCGGCCAGCGCCTTCGTCGCGGCGATGCCGCCCCACTTGTAGACGTCGCCGTGGATCACGTCGACCGCGTTGAGGCGCATCGCGGGAGCGAAGTCCTCGAAGCGGACCACGCACATGTTGGTGCACAGCGGGATGCGCACCTTCTGGCGGACCTGGCTCATCCCCTCGATCCCCACGCACGGGTCCTCCAGGTACTCGAGGTCCAGCTCCTCCAGCGCGATCCCCGCGCGTATCGAGTCGGGCACCGACCAGGCGGCGTTCGGGTCCACGCGCAGATTCACCTCGGGCAGGGCGGCGCGCACCGCCCGCAGGATCGCGACGTCGCCCTGTACGTCCTTGGTGCCCTTGAGCTTCACGGCGGTGAAGCCGCCCTCGGCCACCACCCGCTCGGTGTGCTCGGCGAGAGCGCGCGGCAGGTCGCCCGCAGCGGCACCGGGTGCGTCGGCACGCGTGATCAGCGCGGTCAGCGGTACCTCGTCGCGCACCGGGCCGCCCAGCAGATCGGTCACCGACTGCCCGGTGGCCTTGCCCATGGCGTCCCAGCAGGCGACGTCGATGGCGGCCAGGGCGGCGTAACCCAGGTAGCCGTAGAAGAACGGCACCATGTGGTGGCGGCGGTGGAAGGCTTCCAGGGCGAACGGGCTCGTTCCGATCAGGTCCTCGGCGAGGTCGCGGACGATCGCGGCGACCGGGCGGCCCCACATCGTCTCGCCCCAGCCCTCCACACCGGAGTCCGTCCTGATGCGCACCACGGTGCGTGTCTCCCCGGTCTTGGTCTCGAACGAGCTGGTGAACGGGTTGACCAGCGGCAGATTGACGACGTGGACGTCGACCTCGGTGATCTTCATGAGCGGTTCCTTACGTGGGAAGGGGTGGAGGGTCACGCGAGGGGGCGCGACGCGGCGTCGAAGGCGAGCACCGCGCGGGCCAGGCCGCGGGCCCGACGGTCGAGCAGGCGCTCGCCGTGTGCGGCGTCGGCGCCGGACGCGTCATCGGTGGCGCCGCCCACCCGCTCCCACTCGCCGTGCCGCTCCACGGTCAGACCGGGGTAGGGCGGCTTGTCGAACAGCGGCGGCGGCTCGACCGGCGCGTGGCGGGCGCGCTCGGCCCGTACGAGCTCCGGCCGCGCGGCGAGCATCAACGACGTCTCGAACCAGCCGGCGTGCCCGGGCATCCGCGCGGCGTGCTTCTCGTCCTGCGCGTCTGCATCCGCTTCGGGCTCGCCGGTGTCGGTGAGCGTCCAGTACGAGCAGGCCGCCGCTGTCACGTCGGCGCGCAGCGCGAACCGCTTGACCGCGAGCCGCATGATCTCGTCGTTGCCGCCGTGTCCGTTGACGACGAGCACCCGCCGGTAACCGCAGGCGGCCAGCGAGTCGAGGAGCTCGTCGAGGACCAGGCCGAGCACCGGCGCGGACAGGGTCAGCGCCGCCGCGAACAGATGGTGCGGGCTGTGGCCGTACGGCAGCGTCGGCAGCCTCACGAGATCCGGCACGTCCACGCCGGTGGCGGCCCGCTCGTCGAGCAGGGCCAGGGCGCGGGAGACCACGGCGTCGGCGAGCATCGTGTCCGTGCCCATCGGCAAATGCTCGGCGTGCTGCTCCTGCGAACCGATCGGCAGGACGGCGATCGCGTCGGGAGCCGCCGCCCGCGTCTCGCGCCAGGTGGCCTCGGTCAGATTCCGGTGGGTCATGCCGCTGTCTCCCCGGTTCGAGGGCATGACAGAGTCGGCGCATGGCGCATGAACGTAATCCTTTGCGGTTGGTGCCCGATCCGCGGCCGGACGAGCCGGCCGGGCGGGACGTCGGTGTGCTGGGCGCCGTCGAGGTGCTGCCCGGACTGGTACGCGCCGCGCTGCTCACCCGTGGCGGAGCAGTACGCGAGCGGGTGCAGGCCCGCTTCGACGCACGCAGCGCCGACCCGGCCGTCGTCGACGCGGCCCTGCGGGAGGCGGCGGCGGTGTTCGCGGGGCAGTCCCTGCTCGGCGTCGGCGTGGCCGCGGCCGGTGTGGTGGATCCCGCGGCGGGCCTGATCATCGAGGCGAACGACGCCCCGGCGCTGCGCGGCTACCCGCTGGCCGACCGGCTCGCGGCGCTGGCGGGCGCGCCGGTGCGGATCGAGCACCGGGCACGCGTACAGGTGCTCGGCGACCGCTGGTTCGGCGCCGGGCGTGGCCGCCGCTCGTTCGCCTCCGTCGCGACGGGTGAGGTCCTGGGCGTCGGCATCCTCTACGCGGGGGAGGTGCTCGCCCCGGCCGGCGGGCGCAGCGGCGCCCATATGACGGTCACCGCGAGCGGCGAGGTCTGCACCTGCGGACGGCGCGGCTGCTGGAAGACCGTGGCGACGACCCGCTGGCTGCGCGAGCGCGCCGCCGAGCACGGTCTCGCTCCCGAGGCCGCCACGCTGGCGGCCCTGACGGCGTCCGCCGCCCCGGCCGCCGGTGATCTCGTCGCCCGGTACGCGGAGAACCTGGTGCTCGGCCTCGCCACCGTCCAGCAGCTCTTCGCGTGCGGCTTGTTCGTGCTGCACGGTGAGGCCCTCGACGGTGGTGAACCGTTCCGGGCGATGATCGAGTCCCGGCTGCGCGCCGATGCCCTCGGTGGTGGCGAGGCTCCCACCGTGGTTCTCGGGGAGGCCGCGGACACCGGCGCACTGCTCGGGGCGGCGGGCCTGGTCCTGTCGGGGGTCTAGGCCGGGATTCATGCCGGGAGGCCCCGCAGGATCCGGCGGCCGGGGCCGGGGACCGGCACGGCGTCCAGGAGCCGCCGGGTGTACGCGTCCTCGGGGGCGGTGAACACCTGGTCGGCGGTGCCTGACTCGACGATGCGGCCCTGCCGCATCACGGCCACCCGGTCGGCGATCTGACGGACGACGGCCAGGTTGTGCGAGATGAAGAAGTAGGTCAGGCCGAGGCGGCTCTGGAGTTCGGCGAGCAGGTCGAGGACGCGGGCCTGCACGGACACGTCGAGTGCGCTCGTCGGCTCGTCGAGCACGACCAGGCGTGGCTCCAGGGCCAGTGCCCGCGCGATGGAGATGCGCTGGCGCTGCCCGCCGGAGAACTCGTGCGGATACCGGTCCAGGATGCTCGCGTCCAGACCGACGGAGTCGAGGAGTTCGCCGGCCCGGTCGCGGACCTTGGCCCTGCCGCGCCGCCCGCGCGCCCATTCCTCGTGGGTGACGAGCGGCTCCCCGACGATGTCGGCGATCCGCAGCCGCGGATTCATGCTGGAGTACGGGTCCTGGAGCACGACCTGCATCTGCCGGCGCAGCGGCCGCAGCGCGGCTCCGTCCAGAGCCAGCAGGTCCGTGCCGTCGAACCGCACGCTGCCCGCGGTGGGTTCGAGCAGCCGGAGCAGCAGCCGGGTCAGCGTCGTCTTGCCGCAGCCCGACTCGCCGACCAGGGCGAAGGTCTCGCCCTCCCGGACGGTGAGGGAGACGTCGTCGACGGCGACGCTCGGAGGGCGGCCGGGGAACTCCTTGCGCAGGCCGTCGATCTCCAGCAGCGGGTTCGTGGTCATGCGACGGGCTCCAGTCGGGGAGTGGCGGCCAGCAGATCGCGTGTGTACGAGGCGGTGGGGCGCGTGAAGACCTGGTCCACGTCGCCCGTCTCGACGATCTCGCCGTGCCGCATGACGACGACACGGTCGGCGGTCTCGGCGACGACGCCCAGGTCGTGGGTGATCAGCAGGACGGCCATGCCGTGGCGTTGCTGGAGCCGTACGAGCAGCTCCAGGATCTGCCGCTGCACGGTCACGTCGAGCGCGGTGGTGGGCTCGTCGGCGATGAGGACGCTGGGCCGTGCCACGAGCGCGGAGGCGATCATGACGCGCTGGCGCAGGCCCCCGGACAGTTCGTGCGGGTACTGGCGGTAGCGCCGTTCAGGGTCGGGGATGCCGACCTCGTCCAGAGCGGTCAGCGCCTCCCTGCGGGCTTCGGCGCGGGTGTGGTCGCCGTGCAGCCGCAGTACCTCGGCGACCTGGTCGCCCACCCGCTGCAACGGGTCGAGGCTGGTCATCGGGTCCTGGAAGACCATGGATATCCGGGAGCCGCGAACCTTGCGCAACTCCTTCTCGCGCAGGGTGAGTACGTCCTTCCCGTCGAGCAGCACCTGGCCGCCCGCGTACACGCACGGGGGTTCGGGGTTCAGGCGCAGCGCGGACAGGGCGGTGGCCGACTTGCCGCTGCCGGACTCGCCCACGACGGCGAGGGTCTCGCCGGCGGTCACCGAGAGGTTCACCCCGCGTACCGCGTGCACGGTCGAGGAGGCGAGAGTGAAGTCGACACGTAGGTCCCGGAATTCGAGGACGGGCGCGGACGGTGTGGTCTGTGCGGAGTCGGTCATCGGCGGTACGCCTTCGGGTCCGCGACGTCGCGCAGCGCGTCGCCCAGGATGTTGATGGACAGCGAGGTGAGCATGAGCGCGATGCCGGGAAGGACGGCGATCCACCAGGACGTGCCGAGGTAGAGCTGTCCGTCGGCGAGCATGCCGCCCCAGGTCACCGTCTCCTTCGGAACACCGAGGCCCAGGTAGCTCAGCGACGCCTCGGCGACGATGGCCGCCGCGACGTGCAGGGTGCCGATGGTGGCCAGGGGTGCCATGACGTTGGGCAGCAGGTGCCGCCGCATGATCGCCAGGTCGCCGACGCCGATCGCGCGGGCCTCGGTGATGAAGTCGCGGGTGCGCAGCGACAGCACTTCGGAACGCACCACGCGGGCGTACGACACCCAGCCGGTGATCCCGATCACGAGGATCACGTAACCGAGGCCCGAGCCGACGAAGCCGACGACGGCGAGCGCCAGCAGGATCGCCGGGAAGGCGAGTTGGACGTCGGCGACGCGCATCACGATCCGGTCGGTCCAGCCTCCGAGGTAGCCGGAGGCGAGGCCCGCGACGGTGCCGATGACACCGGCGAGAAGGGCGGCGCCGGCGCCGACGAGCAGGGAGACCCGGGTGCCGTAGATGATGCGTGAGAGCAGGTCGCGGCCGAGCTGGTCGGTGCCCAGCAGGTGGTCCGTGCTGCCGCCGGACTGCCAGGCGGGGGGCTGGAGCCGGGCGAGGAGGTTCTGGGCGCCCGGGTCGGCGGGAGCGATCAGGGGTGCGCACAGCGCGCACACGACGATCAGCAGGAGGAAGAGCAGCGCGATCGCGGCGAGCCGGTTGCGCAGCAGCGAGCGCAGGACGGACGGCTGGGTCGCGGCGGGGGCGGCAACGGTGGCCGCGGGGGCGGTGGTGGTCATCGGGAGTTCCTCACCCTCGGGTCGAGGAGGCCGTAGGACAGGTCCACGAGCAGGTTCACCACGACGAACGTGGCGGCGAACAGCAGCACGGTGCCCTGTACCAGGGGGAAGTCGCGGTTGGCGATGGCCTGCACGGTCAGCTGGCCGACGCCCGGCCAGGAGAAGACCTGCTCGGTGAGGATCGCGCCGCCGAGCAGGCTGCCGACCTCCAGGCCGACGACCGTCACCACGGGCAGCGACGCGTTGCGCAGGCCGTGCCGCAGCACGGTGCGCACCGGGCCGAGGCCCCGGGCGCGGGCCGTGCGGATGTGGTCGGAGCCGAGCACGTCGATGAGCGAGGAGCGCAGCAGTCGGGCGACGACGGCGACCGAGTAGACGGCAAGGGTGATCGACGGCAGGACGAGGTGGGCGAAGGTGCCGTACCCGGAGGCAGGCAGGGCGTGCAGACCGACCGCGAACACGAGGATGAGCAGGATGCCCACCCAGAAGGCGGGTGTCGACTGGCCGATCAGAACAGCGGTGATGACACCGCGGTCGGCGGCCTTTCCGCGGCGCATCGCCGCGATCGTGCCGGCGGGCAGCGCGATCACCAGCGTCACCACGAGGGCGCCCGCCGCGAGCAGCAGGGTCGCCGGGATGCGGTCGGCGAGGACCGCGCGGACCGGCTGGTCGTAGAAGAGGGAGTTGCCGAAGTCGAAGCGCGGCAGGCCCCACAGGTAGTCGAGATACTGCGTGACGAGCGGCCTGTCCAGGCCCAGGCTGTGCCGGAGCACGCTCTCCTGCTGGGCGGTGGCGTCCGGCGGCAGCATCACCTTCACCGGGTCGCCGGACAGCCGGACCAGGAAGAACGCGACGGTGGCGGTGCACAGCAGGACCAGCAGCGCGGTGCCGAGTCGGGCAGCGGCAGGGCGCAACACCGCCCAGGCCCGGCTGTGTCCCGGGACGGACGCGGCGGGTCCGGCAGGGGTGGTGGGCGCGGTCAGGGTCTGGCTCATCACACGGCCACCTTCGCGCTCGCCATGTCCAGTACCCCGGCGGCGCCGGGCGTCCAGCTCGGCCGGGTGTTGTGCACGTAGATGTTGTCGATCTGGTAAAGGGGCACGAACGGCGCCTCGTCCTTGATCAGTTGCTGCAGGTCGAAGAAGGCGCGGCGGCGCACGGCCGGATCCACGGACAGTTCCTCGCGGTCCACGAGCAGGTCGGCGCGCTTGTGGTGCCAGCGGCTCTGCCGGCGGTCGCTGCGCACGTTCGACTGGAGCATGCTCTCGCCGTCCATGGTCCAGACGGTGGACGCGGCCAGGTAGATCGGGCCGAGCGCGCCGTGGTTGGTGGAGGTCAGGCGCTGGGAGTACGTGCCCGGGTCGAGCAGGTTCACCCTGGCGCGGATGCCCGCGCGGGCCAGCAGGCCCGAGATGGCCTCGGCGACGTTCGCGTCCAGGTTGGAGGCGGTGATCGCGGTGCTGATGCCGTCGGGATGCCCGGCCTCGGCCAGCAGTGCGCGGGCCTTGGCCAGGGAGCGCTCGAAGGGCTTCACGGACTCGTCGAAGCCGAACGCCCCGCGCGGGATCATCGCCGGGACCTCGGTGGCGTTGCCACCGAGCACCGCTTTGATGAGCAGGGGTACGTCGACGGCGTGGTTGAGCGCCTGGCGCACGCGCCGGTCGCGCAGCGGTCCTTCGCTGAGGGTGTCGAGCGACAGGTAGGAGGTGCGGATGCCGGTGTGGTGGTCGATCTTCACGCCTGGGTATCCGGCCAACTGCTGCGCGGCGTCCGGGGTCATGCCCGCCACGATGTCGACGCCGCCGCTCTGCAGGGCGGCCAGCGCGGACGAGGAGTTGGGGGCGGGTACGAAGACCAGTTCATCGACGTGCGGGCGGCCCTGCCAGTGCTTGTCGTAGGCGGCGAGGCGCAGTTCGTGGTCGCGCTGCCAACGCCGGAACGTGAACGGTCCCGTGCCCACCGGGTGCGCGGCGAAGCCCTCGTCGCCGACCTCGGCCAGGTAGCGCGGGGGCACCACGACGCCGCCGAACAAGGACAGCTTCGCGGGCAGGATCGGGTCGTGCACCGAGGTGCGCACGTCCACGGTGTACCGGTCGACCACGCTGACGTCCACGACGTAACGCAGCTCCACGATGGGCGACTTCGTCGCGGGGGCGAGCAGACGCCGGATGCTGAACCGGACGGCCTCGGCGTCGCACGGTTCACCGTTGTGGAAGGTGATGCCGCGCCGCAGCGCGAACCGCCACACCGTCGGCTCGACGGCTTTCCAGGACAAGGCGATCCGCGGCTGGAGGGTGTTGTCGCGGGCCCTCGTGGTGAGTGTGTCGAAGATGTTGATCAGAGCGTTCATCGACGTCATGTCACCCTGTTTGTGCGGGTCCATCGTCTTCGGGTCCCCGGTCTGGGAGACCCGCAGCACGTTGCCCGCGGAGGCCGCCGAGGGTGCGCCGCACCCGCTCAACAGGGCCGGGACCGCAAGGGCGGGCACCGCGAGACCACTCAGGCGCAGCGCCGAACGGCGGGAGCAGCCGACGTGCGGGCCGCCTCCCCCTTCACGTATTCGTTCCATTGGGCAACACACTCGTTCCGGTGAATGGAATGCAGTTCGGGTAAGGTAGGCCACATGGGGAAACCGGTCAACAGTCGTTCGCACACGCAGACCTCCGCAGCAGCGGCTACCGCCGCCTCCGACGGCCCGGGACCGAGCCCCTCGTCGCTCTCGCCCGGACCGGTGGACAAGGCCATGGAGGTTCTGGCGGCCCTCGCCCGGTCCGGGGCGCCGCACCGTCTCGCAGACCTCGCCCGTCGCACAGGACTCGCGAAACCCACCGTGCACCGCCTGCTGCGCGCCTTCGCCGCGACGGGGTACGCCGAACCCGACACGGGCGGCAGCTACCGTCCGGGGCCACGGCTCCTCGGACTCGCCGCGAGCCTCCTCGCCGACGACGCCGCGATGCGCCGGGTCGGCCCGGTCCTCGATGAACTCCGCACCCGTACGGGCCTGTTCGCCTCCTACGTGGTGCGCGACGACCGTACGGTGATCCACCTGGACGTCCGTTCACCCGTCCAGGGACTCGGGCTCGACCTGGGCCCCGGCTTCCGCGAGCCGGTGACCGCGGGCGCGGCAGGCCTCGCCCTGCTCGCCGCCCTGCCGGCCGAGGAGAGGGAGTCCCTGTCGGCAGGCCCGGACGGAGTACCCGCCGATGACGCGGCCCTGGCCGCCGCGGCCCGCGACGGCTACGCATACGACGGCACCGATGCCTGGCTCGACCGGCGCGCACTCGCCGCCCCGGTACGCGACGCGACGGGCCGCGCGGTGGGCGCCCTCGTGCTGACCGGCCTGGCCTTCACCCTCGACGACGCGGCCGCCCAGCTGTACGGGCCGATGGTGCGCTCCGCCGCAGCCGCCGTGTCGGCGAGCCTGGCCGCACAGCCCGGCGTGCGGCTCGGACCGGCCGCGGTCCCGGGGCGCCCCACGAACGGGACGGGCGCAGGCGGCACGCGGAGTACGGGCGGAGCCGCAGGGGAGGGGGAGAAGCGATGAATGCCGAGTTCCGGCAGACGGCTTCGATCGTCGGCGGCCGCAGGGCGGCCACGGGTGCGAGCGCCACCGGGCCCGACACGACCGGCTCCGCGCACCACGCCGCCGTCCGCCGCCGGATGCTGGAGGACGGCCGGGCGCGCGGCCTCTACTCGGGCGCCGCCTGGTCGCTCGGCGACACGGCAGGCCCGTACGGCCGAGGATGGACCGGCACCCGCGCACTCGACGGGCCGGCTCTGGACGGCCATGACCTCTGGGACCTCGCGTCCGTGACCAAGCCGATCGTCGGCCTGGTCGTCATGGCTCTCGTCGACCGCGGCGTCCTCGGCCTCGACGACACCGTGGGACACCACCTCGCCCGCTACGCCGGCAGTCCGCACGCCGCCCGTACGGTCGCCCAACTCCTCGACCACACCTCGGGGCTGCCCGGCGGCGTCCCCCTCTACCGTGACCACCCCACCCGCGAGTCCCTGCTCAGGGCCCTCGGCACGCTGCCGCGCACCGCCGAGCCCGGCAGTCATGTCACCTACTCCTCCCAGGGGTTCATGCTGCTCGGCCTCATCGCCGAGCAGGCCACGGGCCGGAGCCTGGACCGGTTGACGGCCGACCTCGTCAGCGCTCCCCTGGGCCTGACCGACACCGGCTTCCGGCCGGAAGTCGCCGACCACCCACGCGCGGTGGCCACCGAAGCCTGCCCCTGGCGCGGCCGGACCGTCGTCGGTGAGGTGCACGACGAGAACGCCGTCGTACTCGGCGGCGTCGCCGGGCACGCGGGCCTCTTCTCCACCCTCGCGGACATGGAACGCCTCGCCCTCTGCCTGCTCGGCGGCGGCACACCGCTTCTGGAGACGGACACCCTCGCCCTGATGACGGCCCCCCGCACGGACCACCTCAACCTGCGCCGCTCACTGGCCTGGCAGGGGCAGGATCCGGCCGGTTCGCCGGTGGGCGACACCTTCGGGCCGGCCTCGTACGGCCACACGGGCTTCACCGGCACGAGCCTGTGGCTCGACCCGGCGGCCGGCCGCTACGCGATCCTGCTCACGAACCGCGTCCACCCCCGCCGCGAGGAGCGCGGGTTCGCGGCGCTGCGGCGGGACTTCCACACGATCGGCGGATGACCGGGGACCGCTGGCGGTCCGGGGCGCCTCGCCTCTGAACGGCCCTGGGCCCTGCGGATTTTGATGCCCGTCAAACAGCGTGGCGCGCCGGTTGTCGGAATGGGCACTATGCGTTCGAAAGTCAGTCGGAATGTGGGGCAAGTGAAGGGAGAGCACGTGTCCAGGACCGTCTTCACCGTCCCCACCGCCGGCTGCGTCACCGAGAGCCGAGGACAGCTCCACGGCTCGCCGACCACGCCCGCTCGCGCCGACTTCATCCCGCAAGGCCACTACGTGGACCTGTACTTCCAAGCCATCGAGGACACGCGTTACCACCACGCCATCAAGATCTGGGGAGGGCGCATGCGCGATCACGGCTACCCCTTCTCCGCGCAGGCGCGTGCACAGGCAGCGGCCGCCCATGAGTCCGGCAGTGGAACGGCCGCCGCGGAGCAGGAGATCGCCTTCGCGGTCACGGACGCGCAGTGTGCCGGCACTGCCGGGCTCACCCGGACCGTCCAGGGGCTCCTGCGCGGCTACGCCAAAGGTCTGCCGGCCGCCCAGGCGAAGGAGCTGGAGGAGCCGGCTGCCCTGCGCACCGAAGCTGTCCGGCGGGCGGAGGATCTGGTCAACTGAGGTGCTGTCATGCAGCCGGCACGCCGCGCATCCGCTGAAGCACGTCGGTCGCGACCCGCCTCGGTCGCGAACCGCCTTGGGGGGACCACTTGCTCCGGATCCACTTCACCGACGCCGACCTCGCCAGAGTCACGGTCGCGACCAGGCCTGATCCTCTGTGGGAGATCACAGGCAGTCTCCATCGTCTGCAGACCCGCAACGGACGCTGGGCCTACGCCGACTGGCTTCGGGACTTCGGCCCCCGCATCCACGAGGCCGGTCTGTACCGGGCCTTACGCACCGTACTGCTGCCGCTGTTCGTGCGGGCGGCGTACTTCCCGGACTTCCTCACTCCTGCGGCAGGGGCGGCCGGGCTGGCCCCAGGGCTGAAGGCCGTCCTGGACGCGCCCGCGAAGCATGTCGAGGGTGAGCTCGACCTGCTGACCCGGACAGTGATCAGCACACCGCCCGAGCTGCGCCGGTTCGCGGAGCGCGACCAGCGGGAGGATCTGGTCCATCTGCTGCGCGACTACCACGACGCTGTGATAGCACCACACAGCGACCGGATCCTTGCAGGCGTCACAACGGACCGGCTCATGCGCAGCCGTGCACTTCTGTCCGGGGGCGTTGCCGGGCTGTTGAACAGCCTGACACCCAGGATGCGATGGCGGCCGCCGGTCCTGGAGGTGGACTACCCGGCTGAGGACCGCCACTTCCACCTCGACGGCCGTGGCCTGACCCTCGTGCCCTCCTACTTCTGCTGGAACTATCCGGTCGCCCTGGCAGATCCCTCGCTTCCCCCGGTGCTGATCTACGCGTTGAACCACGAGCCGAGCTCGACGATCAGCCGGCACTGCGAGGAAAACCTTCCTCTGGCGGCCTTGATCGGCAGCACCCGTGCCGTACTCCTGC
>NZ_JBEXDB010000022.1:116890-123831 GCF_040605575.1 Streptomyces sp. NPDC005566
CTACGCGTTGAACCACGAGCCGAGCTCGACGATCAGCCGGCACTGCGAGGAAAACCTTCCTCTGGCGGCCTTGATCGGCAGCACCCGTGCCGTACTCCTGCGAATCGTGGCGAACGGAGCCTCCAGCAGTGAGCTCGCGCGACTCGCCGGTATCTCCCCGGCGACCGTCACCTTTCACACCCGGGCGCTCCGGGATGCGAAGCTCATCAGCAGCCAACGGCACAGCAGCGTCGTTCTGCATGTCCTGACGCCGTTGGGGGCCGCCCTGCTCAGCGGAGCGGTGCCGAGTGCGGAGGTGCCGTAGCCGTCCGTCTGCGTGATCTCTGCCGAGCACTCGCGCCACACAGCGTCCGCGCCACACAAGAAGTCGGCATCCATATTTCTTGGGTCACATGGGCGGTGGTGCCCGCGAATTCAAAAGAGCGACTTCTCACTCATGCGGTTGCACTTGATTCGCATATTCCGGTACGCGGGCGGCCCAGCCGTTCCGGAATTATTCGGTGACAAGAATTGGGCGGTGTACGGCCATCTGACGGGCCTGCCCTTTCGAAGGTTCGTCTCCTGGAATTCTCTTGCCCTCGTCCGGCGAAACCCCGAAGGGCCTCGGCGCGCGATGCGCCGGGGCCCTCAGGGAACAACTGAGTGCGTCGGATCAGTAAGCGACGCTCCCGTACTCGTAACCGAGCTGGAACTCCACGTAGAACTTGGTGCCGTCCTTGACGTCGGTCGCTGCCAGCCCCCAGACACCGCCCCCGATCCAGCGCCAGGCATTGCAGCTGGTGCCGCCACTGCTGGGTAGGAAGCAGGTGCGCACATAGTCGCCGTAGTAGGGCTTGACGTTGATGTCGTTGCAGGTGGACGTGGTGGTGACCGAGCCGGACCCGGGCCACCGATACGGTGCAGAGTTGGTGCTGGAGAACGCCTTGGCGCCGCCCAGGCAGGACTGGACCGCGGTGGGTGCTGCGGTGGCCGTCGCAGTGGTTGCGGCTGTCAGCCCACCAGCCATCAAGGCAACAGCCGCCAGAACTCCGAGAGTGCGTGAATGGTTACGCATTCTGTTCCCCTCCCCGCGCCGGAATGGCCCGGCGCTTCGTCGACTATAGAGCCGGCGCGGTCTTCTCGAATAGAGGATCGACGGAACTCCGTGTGAAGCACCAAAAGGTATACGGATCAGCTGGGTCGAGCTTCTCGCGTGATGTGGAACGCGTCTGCATCGAGCGGTCGCCATTCCTCGCCATCGCGCAGTCGACGGTGCATGCCATCGATGGAGTGGTCGCCGTGGGGGACAATACGAAGGGCCGTCCGGTAAATGATCTCCGAGGGCTGGTGCCCCGCCTGTCGGCCCTTCCGGCGAGGAAGGTGACAGGACCTCACCCGTCTGCTCTGAACACCTCGCCACTCTCTTACGTATGAGGGGTGCGCACCCGGCTCACGGCCCGGGGATGGGCACGTCCGACACGGCAGAGACGCGAGGAGTCCTCGGTGAGCAGGTCCACACGAAAACGATCGAAGAGAGGCAGACGCACGGTCGCCGCCTCGGCCGCGCTCATCCTCGGTGGCGGCGGACTCATCGTTGTCAACACCTATGCCGCGGCCGGGGAAGGCCAAGGGGCCGGGCCCGGCGGGGACCCAGGGACCCGGACCCAGCAGGCCGGTTTCCCGGCGGCCACCGTCAGATGTCCCGAGCCTGCCGACACCCTCACCGACGTGCCGGAGGCGGCGAGGGCGGAGGTCGACCGTGAACTCGCCACGCTGGACTCCCGGATCACGGACGCCTACCGGCGGTTCGCCGACCGCAGGCAGCGGATCGAGAAGGATCCGCAGGTTCTGGAGAAGGAGGTCCTCGGCCCGCTGAGGAGTGAGCGGGCGGCGGGCATCCAGCGGATCGCCTCCGCTGTGGAGAAGGCCGGGGGGACGCCTCCCGCCGGGCTCGACGGGCTGGCCGCGTGTTCCGTGAAAGCGGACGAGGCGGACGGGGGTGCCGACGCGGCAGGGACAGCCGGGGAAGGGGCCTCCGACGCTCCGGCCCAGGAGCAGGACGGGAACACCGGCGAACAGGCCGAGGGCAGCGGCGGACAGGCCGGTAACGGCCCTGCGGCGTCCGACTTCGCCGACATCGCCTCCGCCGAGCCGACGGCGCCCCGGCCGGGCTTCGGTGCCGACGCCTCCCGGGGCACCTTCGTGACCGAGTGCGGTGTGAACGCGAACGGGAAGTTCAACCCTGACAACGTCATCGTGGCGCCCGGCGTGAGCAACGGCGCGCACCACATGCACGACTACGTCGGCAACCAGGCCAACGACGCCTTCGCGAGCGACGACGACCTCGCCGCCGGCGCGACGACCTGCCGCGACCAGGGTGACCGCTCCACGTACTACTGGCCCGTGCTGCGGCTGCAGGACGGGCAGGAGGAGAAGGACGCCAAGGCGGGTGGTGGTGGAGCCGACCTGAACGTCGGCAAGATCCTCACTCCGTCGCAGGTCACCCTGACGTTCGTCGGCAGCCCGGTCGGCCGGGTGACGGCGATGCCGCGCTTCCTGCGGATCATCACGGGGGACGCGAAGGCGTTCGTCAACGGCGACAAGAACGCGAACGCCTCCTGGAGCTGCACCGGTTCGGAGGACCGGCAGCTGCGCGACAAGTACCCGATCTGCCCGGCCGGCAGCCAGGTCGTGCGCACCTTCGAGTTCCAGAGCTGCTGGGACGGCCGGAACGCGGACAGCGCCAACCACCGGACCCATGTGGCGTTCGCGGAGGCCGACGGCGGCTGCCCGGAAGGGTTCCGGGCCATCCCTCAGCTGGTGCAGCGCATCGTCTACGACGTACGGCCTCCGGTCTTCGACGGTGAGAGGCCCGTGGTCTTCGCACTGGACTCGTTCCCCGAGCAGCTGCACAAGCCGCAGACGGATCACGGCGACTTCATCAACGTCTTCGACGAGACACTGATGGCAGACCTGGTGGACTGCCTCAACGAGGGCCGGAAGTGCGGGGCCGGCGACGGCAAGGACGAGGGCGGCGCCGGCGACGGCAACGACGACGGCGGGGCCGTACCAGGAGATGCCCCAGGAGCCGGAGCCGGAGCAGGAGCCGGAGCCGGTGATCCCGGCGGGGACACACCCGAGGAGCCGGGCGGTGGGGACGCTCCGGAGCGGCCGGAGGGTGACAAGGAGCCCGGCCGTCAGGACCCGCCGCCCGCCGACCCGCCGCCCGCCGACGCACCGCCCGCCGACGCACCGACCGTGCGGCCCACCGCCGACGGAGCGAAGCCCGAGCGGCCCGGCACGCCGCAGGCGAAGAGCACCGAGTTGCCCGCCCGTCCGTCCGCCGAGGGAGTCGAGGCATCCCCTGCGCGAAGTGCCCCCGCCCGGGACGTGACACCCGAGGTTGCCGTCGACGCCGGAGAGAAGTCCGCCGCCGTACCGCAGAGCGCGTCGAGCGAACCGGTCACCGGTCCGGTGGCCCAGAACGCCGGCTCCGTTCCGCAGGCGGGAGAGAGGACGCCCCCCGGCAAGGGCGCACTGGCATCCACCGGCGCCCAGTGGTGGCCCTCCGCAGCTGGAGCGGTCCTGCTGATCGTCGGCGTCCTGCTCCTCCGGACGCGGCCGCGACGGCAGGCCACTCGCGGTCGATGAGATCGGCCCCGCTCGTGCCTTCCCGGGCGGGCGCGAGCGGGGTGCGCCGTCATCGCCCCACGAACCCGGTCACCAACCGAGGCCCGTACCGAACCCAGGGCGGTCCAGGGCCCGGGCACCTGGACTGCTCGCCTTCACCCCACCCGGCGCAGCGTCAGCATCCGGCTCGCGTACCCACCGGGCGGCAGCTCCGCCGGCACCCCGTACGCGGCCAGCGCGGCTCCCCGGTGTTCCGTCCCCGCCGGGAGCGCCCCGCTGTCGTCGTCGACGCGGTACGCCGCCTCCGGATCGAGACCGCGCAGCCGTAGCCGGGGCAGGGCCGAGCGTTCTGCCGGTCCCACCCGCCACTGGAGGACCACGCACTCGCCGCCGTCGCGCGCCACGTACTGCACGGCGTGAGAACCATCCGCCGGGGAGCCCAGGCGGTACAGGGCGCCGGCCTGGATCGTGGACCGTACCTTGTTGTAGAGGGCGACGTACGCGGCCGTCTCGTCCAGTTCCGCCTTCGGCCAGTGCGTCAGGTCGCCGCCGATGCCGAGCGCACCGGCCATGGCGCTGTGCAGGCGGAACCGCAGGGGCACGGCCCGCCGGGTGTACGGGTTCGGGCTGTCCGTCACCCAGGCGCCCATCACCTGTGCGGGATAGAGCTGCGAGAAGCCGTACTGGATGGTCAGCCGGTCCACCGCGTCCGTGTTGTCCGAGGTCCACGCCTGGTCGGTACGGGCCAGGCTCGCCAGGTCGACCCGCCCGCCGCCGCCCGAGCAGGTCTCGATCCGCAGCGCGGGCCGCGCGGCCCGCAGCCGGTCCAGGACCAGATGCGTCCCGAGGGCGTGCTCGACGAACACCCTGCGCACGTCAGGGCGACGACCGGCGGAACCCGCCTCCGTGAACGACCGGTTGAAGTCCCACTTGAGGAAGTCCACATCGAACGCGTCGACTGTCCGCAGCAGCCAGTTCAACGCCCAGTCCGTCACCTCGGGCCGCGAGAAGTCGAGCACCAGCTGGTTACGCAGCGGGTGGGCGGTGCGGTCGGGCAGGTGCAGCACCCACTCCGGTCGTTCGCGGAACAGATCGCTGTCGGGATTGACCATCTCCGGCTCCACCCACAGCCCGAACCGCATGCCCAGTCCGTGGACGTGGTCGGCGAGCGGGCGCAGCCCCTCGGGGAAGGCAGCCGGCCGGGGGGTCCAGTCGCCGAGACCCGCGCGGTCGCTGTCGCGCGCCCCGAACCATCCGTCGTCGACGACGAACAGCTCGGCGCCGACGCGCGCGGCCAGATCTGCCAGTTCCCGCTGCCCGTCGAAGGTGACGTCGAAGGCCGTCGCCTCCCAGGAGTTGTAGAGCACCGGGCGCAGCTCGTCGGGAGCGGGCAGCACGTGCTGCCGCACGTAGGCGTGGTACGCCCGGGACGCCCCGCCGAATCCGCCCGGCGCGTACAGGCCCGTGCTCACCGGAGTCGTCCAGGTCTCGCCCGGCGCGAGGGAGATCTCCACGCCCTCGTGGCCGCTGCCACCCAGCACGCTGCACCGGCCGTCCGCGGACCGCACCGCCGTCATCCGCCAGCTCCCCGCGGTGGCGAGGGCGACGGTCCACACCTCGCCGTTCTCCTCGGTCGCGTCCCCGGCGTCGAGGGCGAGCCAGGGGTTGCTCTGGTGGCCGGTGTGGCCGCGCCTGCTGGTGAGGGTCGTCTCGCCGACGGCCAGGGGGGTCCGCCGGAGTCGGAACTCGTCCGCCCACTGCCCGTGGACGGAGCTCATCCGGTACGCCCGGAGGACGGGCAGGTTCCACTGTGCGGCAGAGTGCCGTACCAGCGACAGAGGCGGCTCCTCGCGTGCCCCGGTGTGCTGAAGTTCGGTCCAGCGTTCGATCACCGGGCAGTCCTGGCGGACCCGGTAGTGCAGGTGCCACCCGAGCGGGCGGCGGGCGTCGCGGAGGCTGACGGACAGCTGCGCGCTGTCACCGTCCTCCCGGACCTCGTAACCGTCCACGAACGGCTCGGTCGCACCGGTGCCGTCCGCGTACCGCACGTCCAGGGCAGGCGGGGCGAACCGCACCTGCCCGTCGACGGCCAGCTCCTCCGTACCGTCGAGCGGGCTGTCGAAGCTGCTCCCTGCGGAATCCGGCTCCGACAGGACGAGGGCGTCCTCCAGGCTGAGGGGCGCCCCCCAGTGCAGCAGGCGTACGGTGCCGGCGGACGCGTCGACCCGCAGCACATAGCCGGTGTCGGCGGCGCGCAGGAGTACGGTCCCGGAGGGGCGGTCGATCTCGACGAGAGACATCAGCGGTCCTCTTCCCGGTGTCGTACGGCCCGTTCCCGTACAGGCTGTTCCCGCAGGACCATGACATCCCCGGCCGGGACGCTCGCGCACCCCGACAGCGCCGAACCGTCCAGCCGAGTATGGCCGTCGACGGGGATGGTCACCTCCCCGTCCGTGTGGTTGACGAGGAAGAGGTACGACCGGTCGCCGGCGCTGCGGCGTACGGCTTCGACGCCGGGGGGAACGGCGGCCACCGGGGCGGCCCCGGCCTCCCGGCACACGGCGTCCAGGAGGTCGCGCAGGGAACGCGCGGGCAGGGCCGCCGCCGCGTACCAGCCGGCGCCGGCACCGTAGGAGTGCCGGGTCACGGCGGGGCCGCCGCGGGCAGGGCCCCCGTCCGGGCCGTCCACGAACCGCAGCCGGGCGGTGCAGCCGCGCGACTCGACCCGCTCGGTCCACAGCAGCGCGCGGCCACCGTCGGACAGCAGTGCCGACTCGCCCTCCCGCAAGGGGACGTACTCGTCGACGACGAGTCCGAGGAGGTCCCGGAACGCGCCGGGGTGTCCGCCGGTCCGCACCCGGTCGTAGGCGTCCACGGCCCCGCTGAACGGGCCGAGCACGGCGTGGCCGCCGCCCCGCACGTAGGCGTGCAGGGCATCCGCGTCCGCGTCGGACACCAGGTAGAGGCTGGGCGCGACGACGGCCCGGTACGGGGTCAGGTCGGCGTCGGGTGCCACCAGATCGCAGGTGACGCCGAGATCCCACAGCGCCCGGTACCAGTCCCTGACCGTGTCCAGGTACCGCAGCCGCTCGGAGGGGCGGGCCTCGAGCTCCAGGGCCCACCAGGTGTGCCAGTCGAAGAGCAGTGCCACGTCCGCCTGCACCTGGGTGCCGCACACCTCGGCCAGGGTGGTGAGTTCGGCGCCGAGGGCGGTGACCTCGGCCCAGGTGCGGGTTCCGGTTCCGCCGTGCGGAAGCATCGCGGAGTGCCACTTCTCCGCACCGGCCCGGGACTGCCGCCACTGGAAGAACATGATGCCGTCGGCGCCGCGG